>NZ_LIQY01000193.1 GCF_001418495.1 Streptomyces pathocidini
GGGTTCACATGGGGGGTTCCATGGGCTGGGGTGCTGTCGGCGCAGCCTTAGCGGCCGTTATGTCCTATATCGCACAGATGGTCATTGGCTTGAAGATGCCGGGGTGGTTATACACAACAATCATCATCGTCGGCACGGTGGCCGTGCTGGGGGCGGTGTTACTCGCCGACCGCCGTGTGGCCACGGCTCGGCAGGCGGCCGCGGCCGCGACCCGGAACCAGCGGAGGGCGTTCGAGGACGTCCTGGTGCCGATCGTCAACCTGCTCGGCGAGATCATCAGCAGCGACAGGATGCAGAGACGGGCGCTCAAGCAGCAGATGAAGCTGTCCGTCGTCATCCTGACCGCCCAGATGGTCGGCCCCCCCCGACGCGCGGGCCTGCTTTCTGGAAGAGGTCGCCAACGCCGCTCCGGGCCAGCGGGAAGTCAAATGCCACAACGGCCTGTGGAGCGGACGCGGCGAACCGCCCGTCACCGTTTTCAGGGAACAGGAACTGCGGGGCAAGGAACTGCTGAAACTCCTCGACGAGGGAGCCGACGTCTTCGTCCCGAACGTCGACCAGCTCCCCCAGGCTCTTCGACCCGACAGCAACACCTACAAGACGTACATCAGCACCGCCGTCAAGGTGGGAGACACCTCGATGGGTGTGCTGAGCATCGACTGCCTCAAGCCCGGCGACCTCAACGAGGACGACACCAAGCTCGTCGCGGTGTTCGCACGCCTCCTGGGCGCCGCGCTCGCCGTGAAGCGCTGACGCGCCAACACCGGAGCGGAACGCGGGCGTTGGGAGGCGTTGCGGCGGAGTGTGAGGCGTTGGGGCGCAGGGTGAGGCGTTAGGACGGAGTGTCGGGGACCCGCGTTCAGTGCGCCGCCCGGGTCTCCGAAACACCACGGCCCGGTGTGAGGGCATAGCCCAGCGCGACGGCGACCACGATCGCAGCCGTCGCCAGCAGCACCACCGGCGGGCGTACGGACTCGAACAGCAGCCACGCGCCGAGCAGTCCGCCCGCGAACATGGCGGCGACGGCGGCCGTGCGGCGGAGTTCGTTCCTGGCGCCCATCGGGATGCGGGTGTCGAGGCCGAGGGGTGAGCCGCCGAGGAGGGCCGTCATCGTGCGGGTGACGACCGTGGTCGGCACGTCCGGCACCTTGGCCCGCATCGTCGTCACGTTGCGCATGCCCATCGCCAGGGCGACGAGCGCCGTCACCGCGTAGTGGCGGATCGTCAGCGGCTCGTCGGGGCGCTGGATCTGCCAGGCCACCGCGCCAGCGACGCCGAGCAGCGCGGCCTCGGCGCAGAGCGCTCCCACGAACCACCGCCGCCCGCGCAGGTCCACGATCGACTCGAAGCGGGCGCCGAGGACCGCGCCGACGGCGAACCCGCCGAGCGAGACCAGCGAGGCCACCACCGACAGGCCGCCCGCACCGGCGACCGCGAACCCGCCCGCACCGGCAACTGCAAAGCCGAGGAAGAGCGTGTTGCCCGTCTGGACGGCCGTGAAGACGGGGCCGAGCGCGAGGAAGCTGACCGCCTCCACCATGCCCGTGGTCAGCGTGAGCGCCACCATGGCAACGGTCAGTGCCGTCCCGGGCTTGGGTTCCACCAGCGCAACTCCTCACCACCGGGGGCCGTTGTCCAGCCGGACCGCCGACGTCCAGCCGGACCACCTTGCCCGGTCCGCCCGCCCCGGTCACGGAACCGCGACCGCCACCCTCCGGAACTCGACTCCGTCGACGGTGACTCCGGGGGCCGTCCACCCGATCGCCGGCGGCGTCGCGGCCCGGGCCTGCTCCTCCTCTTTGAAGAGGACGACCGACAGCCCCTGCCCGCCCACCGGCTCCATCCAGTAACCGCTGACGAAGCCGGGCGCCGAACGGATCCTCGGCAGCACGTCCGCCATCAGCGCGGCAGCCGCGGCCGGCGCCTGAGCGGGGTCGATCGTCACGGTCACGATGGCCGCGTACATGGGATCTCGCTTCCTCGGATGCCGTCGCGAGCGGACGGTGCGGTGACCAGTAAACCTCGCGACAGAGCGAGAGCCGTCGTCGGCACACGCCCCGCTGTCACCGTCGACCAGTACCCTGGACACATAGCGCAACTGGGCCGGGCCCACCTCGACAAGGCGGTGCAGCCATGGATTACGCACGCATGCGGGAGACCGCCGAAGAACTGGCCAAACACGCCCCCGACCCCTTCATCGGGTACGAGATCGTCGGCGACCAGATCGTGATGATGATGTCCCCAGGGCGTCCGCACGAGCTCATCGCCTGGACCGTCCGGGAGCAACTCGCGGAGCAGCTCAGGGGGTCAGAGCCTCGGCTGGTGGCCCACACCGGCGGCGAGATCGAGGACCCGTCCATCGGCCGGCTGCGCCGCCCCGACCTCATCGTCGTGCCCTACGACATCTTCGCCGAGCAGACGATGGCCCCCTTCTCCCCGCACGACATCTCGCTCGTCGCCGAGATCGTGTCGCCGTCCAACCACACCAACGACTACCTCGACAAGATGGCCGAGTATCCGGCGATGGGGCTCCCTTTGTATCTCCTCATCGACCCCCGGAAAGGCACCATCGCCATGCTGTCCGACCCGGGACACGGCCCCGGTGGCCCGCGCTACCGCACGCGCACGGACTACGTCTTCGGGGACATGGTCACCATCGGACCATGGACACTCGACACCACGACCTTCCGGCCCTATCCGGACGGGGTGCGCTGAAGCTCCCGAACCGGTGGTGGGCCGGTGTCGTCAGACCAGTCGGCGCGCCGTCGCCCAGCGTGTCAGCTCGTGCCGGTTGCTCAGCTGCAACTTCCGCAGGACAGCGGAGACATGGGACTCCACCGTCTTCACCGAGATGAACAGCTGCTTGGCGATCTCCTTGTACGCGTAGCCGCGCGCGATCAGCCGCAGCACCTCGCGCTCGCGCTGCGTGAGCCGGTCCAGGTCCTCGTCGACCGGCGGGGCGTCGGTGGACGCGAAGGCGTCGAGGACGAAGCCCGCCAGCCGCGGCGAGAACACCGCGTCGCCGTCCGAGACGCGGAAGATCGCGTCGACCAGGTCCGTACCCGTGATCGTCTTGGTGACGTAGCCGCGTGCTCCGCCGCGGATGACGCCGATGACGTCCTCGGCCGCGTCCGAGACCGAGAGCGCCAGGAAGCGCACCGGCCGCTCCGCGTCCGCCATCAGCGTCGCGCTGCGGCGCAGCACCTCGACCCCGCCGCCGCCCGGCAGGTGCACGTCCAGCAGGACGACCTCCGGCCGGGTCGCGGTGATGACGGTGACCGCCTGCTCCACGTCCGCGGCCTCGCCGACGACCTCCACGCCCGTGCGGTCCGTCTGCCCGATCTCGGCCTGGACGCCGGTCCGGAACATCCGGTGGTCGTCGACCAGCACCACCCGTACGCGACGGGCCCCGCTGTCCGGTACGCCTGCCTCTGCCGTCATGACGCCGCCGCCCTCTCCATCTCCAGCTCCACTTCCGTGCCCCCGTCCGGCGCCGAGCGCAACCGCGCGGTGCCGCCGTTGCGCTGCATCCTGCCGATGATCGACTCCCGGACGCCCATCCGGTCCTCCTCCACCGAGTCCAGGTCGAACCCCGGACCCCGGTCCCGTACGGACACGAAGACCGTACGGCCCTCCACCTCCGCGTAGACCTGCACGGGCCCGCCCTCGCCACCGTACTTGGCGGCGTTCACCATCGCCTCGCGCGCGGCCTGGAGCTGGGCGGTCAGCCGCTCGTCGAGCGGGCAGTCGCCCACGCACACCACCTCCACGGGCACCCCGTGGTAGTCCTCGACCTCGGCCGCCGTACGCCGGACCGCCTCCGCCAGGGTGTCCGGCTCCTCGGGCTCGTCCCGGCCGGTGCCCTCCGGCTTGTAGAGCCAGGCGCGCAGGTCGCGCTCCTGGGCGCGCGCGAGGCGCGTGACCTCCTTGGGGTCGTCGGCGTTGCGCTGGATCAGCGTGAGGGTGTGCAGCACCGAGTCGTGCACATGCGCCGCGACCTCGGCGCGCTCCTGCGCGCGGATGCGCATCAGCCGCTCCTCGGACAGGTCCTGCGCCATGCGTACGAGATAGGGGCCGGCGAGCAGCGCGATGCCAACGACGACGGCGAGAGCGGCGGTCAGGACGTTGCCGAGCTGGTGGGCCGAGCCGCGTACGACGAAGAAGCCGGTGAGGCCGACCACCACCAGCAGCACCCCGGCCGCGCTGCGCGCGAAGGCCTGGACGCGCTTGCTGCGGCCGACCTCGACCCAGTGCGCCCGGCGCGCGTTGTCCGCCTGGCGCCATACGAGTGCGACCCCGGCGCCTATCAGGAGCACGGGCCAGAGGTAGGCGTTGGCGACGCGGCCGAGCTGGAGGTTCTCCAGGAAGATCGCGAGGCCGACGACGAGTGCGAGCAGGGCGACGATCTGGCCCTTGTCGGGCTTGCGCGCGAGGATCCGGCGGCGGCCGTCAGGGCCGGTCACGGTCCAGATGTCGGCGGGGTGCTCCGCGTGCTGCGGCCTCGACGACTGCGTCGGCTTCTGCGGCCGCTGCGGCTCGACGCCGCCGACACCGAGCGGGACGACGAACCAGAACCCGGCGTACAGCAGCGCGCCCAGCCCGTCGATCATGAACAGCGCCACGAACGCGATCCGCACCCACGCCACCGGCAGCCCCAGGTGCCCGGCGAGCCCGCGCGCGACCCCGCCGAGCAGCCGCCCGTCCGCGCTGCGGTAGAGCTTGCGCGACGGGGGTTCCTCGACGGGGTCCCGTTCGCCGGAGTACGGGCCTCCGGGGCGGGCGGTGGCG
>NZ_LIQY01000194.1 GCF_001418495.1 Streptomyces pathocidini
CCCGGAATGCGCGAAACGCGCCCCTTTCCAGGGAACGCGCTCCACGCGGGGTCGGCGCCGAGGTCAGCGGACGACCGCCAACTCCCGTTCGCCGTCCGGGCGCTCGGGGCCAGAGGAGCCGGCCTGGCGCGGGACCCCGGCGCCCGCGCCGGAGGCGTCCCAGCACTCCACCCCCCGCAGATCCGGCATCCGGTCGCGGGTGAAGACCGGGTCCAGGCCCGCGCGCCGCTGGGCGACGTAGTCGTCCAGGAGGCGGAAGGCAATGGCGCCGAGGGGGAGGATGGCGAGGATGTTGACCAGGGCCATGAAGCCCATGAACACGTCCGCCAGGTTCCACACCACGCTCACCGAGCCGAGCGCCCCGAGGAACACCACGACCAGGACGAGCGCCCGGTAGCTCGGCAGCACCCACTTCTTGCTGGTCATGAAGCCGATGTTGGACTCGCCGTAGTAGTAGTTCCCGATCATGGAGCTGAAGGCGAGCATGAAGACGACCAACGTCAGGACGTGACCGGCCCACCCGCCGAGGGCGTGCGTCAGCGCGTTCTGGGTCAGGTCGGCGCCCTGGCGGCCCGACAGCTGCGGGTTGGTCGTCAGGATGATGAACGCGGTCATCGAGCACACCAGCAGCGTGTCGAAGAAGACGCCCAGCGACTGCACGAGCCCCTGCTTGACGGGGTGCGAGACCTCCGCCGTGGCACCCGCGTTGGGGGCCGAGCCGAGGCCCGCCTCGTTGGAGAACATGCCGCGCCGGATGCCCTGCTGGATCGCCGCGCCGAGCGCGCCGCCCGCGACCTCGCGGAAGCCGAAGGCCCCGCCGACGATGTCGGCGAACACCCGCGGCACATCACCGATGTTGAGGGCCACGACCGCGAAACCCAGCAGCAGGTAGACGACCGCCATGACCGGCACCAGCCACTGCGTCACCGTCGCGATGCGCCGCACGCCACCGAAGATCACCAGGCCGAGGAGCAGGACGAGGCCGAGGCCGACGAGCTTGGGGAACCAGGGCTCGTCGCCGCCCGCGACCGACCCGGAGGCGACGGCCGCGATCGTGTTGGACTGCACCGCGTTGAAGACGAAGCCGAAGGTCACCGTGATGGTGACGGCGAACAGCACGCCCATCCAGCGCTTCCCGAGCGCCTTCTGCATGTAGTAGGCGGGCCCGCCGCGGTACGTACCGGTCTCGCCGTTGCGGACCTTGTACAGCTGCGCGAGGGCCGACTCGACGAACGCGGAGGCGGCGCCTATGACCGCCATCAGCCACATCCAGAACACCGCGCCCGCGCCGCCCAGGGTGATGGCGGTCGCGACACCGGCGATGTTGCCGGTGCCCACGCGGGCGGCGGCGGAGATGGTGAACGCGCCGAAGGACGAGACCTGCTTGCCGCCGTCCTCGGCCGTGCCCGCCTTGCCCTTCAGTACGCGCAGCATCTCGGGGAGGAGCCGGATCTGCACGGCCTTGGACCGGATGGTGAAGTAGAGGCCGGCGCCGACGACGAGCGGGATCAGCAGATAGGTCCAGAAGTGATCGTTCACATCGACGATCAGGGAGTCCAGGGCGTTCACAGGCAGGCGTCCTCGGAGTCGGGTCGGTCGGGTCGACGGTTGTTCGAGCGGCGCTCGACGTGCCGGCGGGTCGACCAAGCATGGGATCGGCTCGGCTCTGAGCTCACGAAAGTATCGCCGGGGGGCGAAATCCCCGGAAAGGGACTTTGGTCACTTGTCTCGCGCGAATTGGCGCACAGGCGCGACCCGGCGGAACGGGACGCGCGGAAACGCCGTCGGGGCGGCACCCGCGAAGGGTGCCGCCCCGACGTTCAGGACGGTCGATCAACCGGAAACCGGTCGATCAGAAGTCCATGTCACCGCCCGGCATGCCGCCGCCGGCCGGGGCCGCGGCCTTCTCCGGCTTGTCGGCGATGACGGCCTCGGTGGTGAGGAAGAGCGCGGCGATGGAGGCCGCGTTCTGCAGCGCGGAGCGCGTGACCTTGGCCGGGTCGATGATGCCCTCGGCGACCAGGTCGACGTACTCGCCGGTCGCGGCGTTGAGGCCGTGGCCCGGGGTCAGGTTGCGCACCTTCTCCACGACGACGCCGCCCTCGAGGCCGGCGTTGACCGCGATCTGCTTCAGCGGGGCTTCCAGGGCCAGGCGCACGGCCTGGGCACCGGTGGCCTCGTCGCCCTCGAGCTCCAGCTTCTCGAAGACCGAGACGGTCTGGAGCAGGGCCACGCCACCGCCGGCGACGATGCCCTCCTCGACGGCCGCCTTCGCGTTGCGCACGGCGTCCTCGATGCGGTGCTTGCGCTCCTTGAGCTCGACCTCGGTCGCGGCACCGGCCTTGATGACGGCCACGCCGCCGGCCAGCTTCGCGAGGCGCTCCTGGAGCTTCTCGCGGTCGTAGTCCGAGTCCGAGTTCTCGATCTCGGCGCGGATCTGGTTGACCCGGCCCTGGACCTGCTCGCTGTCACCGGCACCGTCGACGATGGTGGTCTCGTCCTTGGTGATGACGACCTTGCGGGCGCGGCCGAGCAGGTCGAGACCGGCGTTCTCCAGCTTGAGGCCGACCTCCTCGGAGATGACCGTGCCACCGGTGAGGATGGCGATGTCGCCGAGCATGGCCTTGCGGCGGTCGCCGAAGCCCGGGGCCTTGACGGCGACGGACTTGAAGGTGCCGCGGATCTTGTTGACGACCAGGGTCGACAGAGCCTCGCCCTCGACGTCCTCGGCGATGATCAGCAGCGGCTTGCCGGACTGCATGACCTTCTCCAGCAGCGGGAGCAGGTCCTTCACGCTGGAGATCTTGGAGTTGACGATCAGGATGTACGGGTCGTCGAGCGACGCCTCCATACGCTCCATGTCGGTCGCGAAGTACGCCGAGATGTAGCCCTTGTCGAAGCGCATGCCCTCGGTGAGCTCCAGCTCGAGCCCGAAGGTCTGCGACTCCTCGACGGTGATGACGCCTTCCTTGCCGACCTTGTCCATCGCCTCGGCGATGAGCTCGCCGATCTGGGTGTCGGCGGCGGAGATGGAGGCGGTGGAAGCGATCTGCTCCTTGGTCTCCACGTCCTTGGCCTGCTCGAGCAGCTGGGCGGAGACGGCCTCGACGGCGCGCTCGATGCCGCGCTTGAGGGCCATCGGGTTGGCACCCGCGGCGACGTTGCGGAGGCCCTCCTTGACCAGGGCCTGGGCCAGGACGGTCGCGGTCGTCGTGCCGTCACCGGCGACGTCGTCCGTCTTCTTCGCGACCTCCTTGACCAGCTCGGCACCGATCTTCTCGTACGGGTCCTCGAGCTCGATCTCCTTGGCGATGGACACACCATCGTTGGTGATCGTGGGGGCGCCCCACTTCTTCTCGAGGACGACGTTCCGGCCCTTGGGGCCGAGCGTGACGCGGACGGCGTCGGCGAGCTGGTTCATCCCGCGCTCGAGACCGCGCCGTGCCTCCTCGTCGAACGCGATGATCTTGGCCATGTGAAGTGGTCCTCCCGGACGGGGTGGGCTCTCCGGACCGTGTGGCGCCCGCGACGGACGGCCTGCGCGCCTGATGGTTCCTTGCCCCACCCGGCCCGCGGGCCTCACCGACCCGGTCCTTCGTTGTCACTCTCACTGTCAGAGTGCTAACGCAATGATTAGCACTCTGCCCCAGAGAGTGCAAGCGCCCCGAAGGGGCTTCGATAAGGGGCGGTGGTCGGGCGACGGGCGGCCGCAAGCGTCCCGAAGGGGTCCGACCGCCCCCCTACGCCCCCCCGAACAGAAGGAGGGCCCGCCCCTGTCCGGGGCGGGCCCTTCACGCTCGCTGTCAGTCGGCGCGTACTAGCTAGCCGGCTACGCGGACCATGTCCGCCTGCGGCCCCTTCTGGCCCTGCGAGATCTCGAACTCGACCCGCTGACCTTCCTCGAGGGTGCGGTAGCCGTCCATCTGAATCGCGCTGTAGTGCACGAAGACGTCCGCACCACCGTCTACCGCGATGAAGCCGTACCCCTTCTCCGCGTTGAACCACTTGACGGTGCCCTGAGCCATCCCAAACTCCCCTATTGCTGGCCCTTGCGCAGGACCGCACTTCGCGGACCCGGGTCAGACCTCACCCCGTACCACGGGCCGGGGTGTGCGCCGGAACGCGTCGACCGCGGCTGAATGTATCTGCATGGATGCCGTCTGCAACAGGTCTATCCGACGAGAATTCTGGCCGCTGCCGATCGGCAATTCCCGTGCAATCAGCGGGAATTGGGGGCAACTCGGGCCGGGCATAGCGGATCAACCCGACAAATCGCAGGCACAGTTGGGGCGCAAGTTGTCGGGTCTCATATGCAGTCGGCATGAACGCCGGAGGATGATCGCCTCAACTGTACCGCGCTCAACAACGTGGAACTGCCCCCTCCGCTTCTCTCGCGGAGGGGGCAGACCCCCATACTCAAGGTTGTTGAGTTTTTGTCAGCGGCCGCCGGGTTCCGGTCAGCAGCCGCCCGCGACCGCCGGGATGATCGAGACGCCCGCGCCCTCCGGCGTCGCCGTCTGCAGGCCGTCCTCGAAGCGCACGTCGTCGTCGTTGACGTAGACGTTCACGAAGCGGCGGAGCTTGCCGGAGTCGTCCAGCACGCGCGCGGCGATGCCGGGGTGGTTCTTCTCCAGCGATTCGATGACCTCGGCGAGGGTCGCCCCCTCGGCGCTCACCTCGGCCTGCCCGCCGGTGTAGGTGCGCAGGATGGTCGGGATACGGACGTTGACGCTCATACGGAGCCACCTTCGGTGCGAACGAGTTACGGGAAGGGTCGGTCGGAGGTCGGCCGCGCGCCCGCGGCCGGGGCGTCAGCCCGCGAGGCCGGCCTGGCGGAACGCGTCGAGGCTCGGGCGGATCGTGGCCGTGGGCCCCGTGGTCGGAGCGACCGCGTCCAGCGTCTTGAGGCCGTCGCCGGTGTTGAGGACCACCGTCTCGGCCGCCGGGTCGAGTTGACCGGTCTCGATCAGCTTGCGCAGCACGCCGACCGTCACCCCGCCCGCGGTCTCCGCGAAGATGCCCTCGGTGCGCGCCAGCAGCTTGATCGCGTCGACCACCTGCTCGTCGGTGACGTCCTCGACCGCGCCGCCCGTGCGGCGGCAGATGTCCAGCACGTACGGGCCGTCGGCCGGGTTGCCGATGGCCAGCGACTTGGCGATGGTGCTCGGCTTGACCGGGCGTACGACGTCGTGGCCGTCCTTGAAGGCGCGGGAGACCGGGGAGCAGCCCTCGGCCTGGGCGCCGAAGATCTTGTACGGCCGGTCCTCGACGAGGCCGAGCCCGACGAGCTCCTTCAACCCCTTGTCGATCTTCGTGAGTTGGGAGCCCGAGGCGATCGGGATGACGAGGTTGTCCGGCAGCCGCCAGCCCAGCTGCTCGCAGATCTCGTAGGCCAGCGTCTTGGAGCCCTCGGCGTAGTACGGGCGGAGGTTGACGTTGACGAAGCCCCAGCCCTCGCCGAGCGGGTCGCCGATCAGCTCGCTGCAGAAGCGGTTGACGTCGTCGTACGTGCCCTCGATGCCGACGAGTTCACCGCCGTAGACCGCGGCCATGACGACCTTGCCCGCCTCCAGGTCGTGCGGGATGAACACGCACGAGCGGAGGCCGGCGCGCGCGGCGGCGGCGCCGACCGCGCCCGCCAGGTTGCCCGTCGAGGAGCAGGATAGGGTGGTGAAGCCGAAGGCGCGGGCGGCCTCCAGGGCGATGGCGACGACCCGGTCCTTGAAGGAGTGGGTCGGGTTGCCGGAGTCGTCCTTGACGTGCAGGCCGCCGGTGACGCCGAGTTCGCGCGCGAGGTTGTCGGCCTTGACGAGCTTGGTGAAGCCGGGGTTGAGGTTCGGCTTGGTGGCGACGTCCTCGGGGACCGGCAGCAGCGGGGCGTACCGCCAGATGTTGTTCGGGCCGGCCTCGATGCGCGCGCGCAGCGCCTCGGGGTCGCCGGTCGGCAGGTCGTACGCGGCTTCGAGGGGGCCGAAACAGGACTGGCACGCGAAGATCGGGGCGAGGTCGAAGCGCTCCCCGCACTCGCGGCAGGACAGCGCGGTGGCGGGCCCGAGCGAAACGGATCCGGTGGTGCTTGCAAGAGTATGCACAGCCATGGAGGCGAGGCCCTTTCTCCTCATCTTCCTCGCGGCGCATCTCGCCGCGAGACGGAATTGGCACCTTCCCTAGCCGGGAGCCTCGCCTTGGAAAGTGCGAGACCGACTGGAGGGTTGCCGGGGCTTCAACGGGCCGTTTCCCTCTGCCCCTCTGGATGAGCGGTATGACGCCGGATAAACCAACCGAGCGTGTTTTTCGCGCAGATCCCCCGACGTGCAGCGGACACGTGCGCTGTTCAAGACTGTAACGGAAGGCACGGACGGTGGAGGTAGTCGTCCGAAGCGCGAGATGGATCACAAGGGTCGTGTGGATCGCGGGGCCACATGCATCCTGTGGCGGGTCCCCCGTCGGTCTCCGACACCTTCGATCCCCCAGACATCCGAGGGAAGAGGAGCTGCCTGTGCTGGAAGAGGTGAAACGCTGGCTGGAACGCCGTTCCTGGTCGGCCGACGACCGTCCGCTGGACCGGCTGCTCGCCGCGAAACGCCAGGCAGGGCCCGCGGGGTCCGTCAGCGTCGTGCTCCCCGCGCTCAACGAGGAGGCCACCGTCGGCGCGATCGTCGAGACGATCCGCCGCGAGCTGATGACGGAGGCCGTGCCGCTCGTCGACGAGCTGGTGGTGGTCGACTCCGGATCCAGCGACCGTACGTCCGAGGTGGCGGCCGCCGCCGGGGCGCGCGTCGTGCACCGCGACACCGTCCTGCCGCGGCTGCCCGCGCTGCCGGGGAAGGGGGAGGTGCTGTGGCGGTCGCTGCTGGTGACGCGCGGCGAGATCGTCGCCTTCGCCGACTCCGATCTGCGGGAGTTCAAGTCCCGCTTCGTATCCGGCATCCTCGGGCCACTGCTGACCGACCCCGAAGTACACCTGGTCAAGGCGATGTACGACCGCCCGCTGGGCACGAGCAGCGAGCAGGGCGGGCGCGTGACGGAACTGGTGGCGCGGCCGCTGCTGAACCTGCACTGGCCGCTGCTCGCGGGTTTCGTGCAGCCGCTGGGCGGGGAGTACGCGGTGCGGCGCTCCCTGCTGGAGCGGCTCGCCTTCCCCGTCGGCTACGGGATCGAGCTGGGGATGCTCGTCGACTCCCTCGACCTCGTCGGGCTCGACGCCCTCGCCCAGGTCGACGTCGGCGTCCGCTTCCACCGGCACCAGGACGGGCAGGCGCTGGGGCGCATGGCCGCGACGATCTACCGCACGGCGCAGGTGCGGCTCTCCCGCGGGCACCTCGTCCGCCCGGTCATCACCCAGTTCGACCGCACGGAGTGCGGCTTCGAGCCCACGGTCCACGAGGTCCCCTCGGAGGAGCGCCCACCGATGCTCTCGATCCCCGAATACCGCCGCCTACGGGGCACCCCGGAAGCGGGCCGGGTAGTGGCCTGAAACCCCTCCGTTCCGGTGTGGGCAGGCGTTCCGCAGGGCGGAACGGGTGGGCACACCGGAACCCGCACCCGGCGCACGGGCTTCGCCACCCACCGGACCGGCGCCGCGCCTGAAGCGCACCAGGCCGCCGGGCCTACAGGTTTCATGGGCGGGTACGGCCCGGTGGCCGCACGGGGCCTGGGCCCGGTTTGAGGGTGGGTGGTTGTGGCTAGGCTGGCTGGCATGGTCGGTGTGCAGCGCGCCCAGGTCCTCGTCGCGTCCAACCGCGGCCCCGTCTCGTACACCCTCGGAGAGGACGGCACGCTCGGTGCCAGGCGGGGCGGTGGCGGGCTCGTCTCCGGCCTCTCGGCCATCGGCCCGGACGCGGACGCCCTGTGGGTGTGCGCGGCGCTCGGCGAGGGCGACCGGGAGGCCTCCCGCCGCACCGGCTCGCGCCTGGCCCCGGACGACACCGGCGGGCAGCGCGTCCGGATGCTCGACATCGACCCCGAGGTGTTCACCGCGGCCTACAACGGGATCGCGAACTCGGTGCTCTGGTTCGTCCACCACATGCTGTACCAGACGCCACTGGAGCCGGTCTTCGACGCGGAGTTCCGCGCCCGCTGGGCGGCGTACGAGGCCTACAACGCGGCCTTCGCCGACGCGCTCGCCGAGGACGCGGCCCAGCGCGCGGCCGTCCTCGTGCAGGACTACCACCTGTGTCTTGTCCCCGGCATGCTCCGGCGCCGCCGCCCCGACCTGCGCATCGCGCACTTCTCGCACACGCCGTGGGCGCCCGTGGACTACTTCCGGCTGCTGCCCGACGACATCGCGCGGCAGCTGCTGCGCGGCATGCTCGGCGCGGACCGCGCCGGGTTCCTGACCCAGCGCTGGGCCGGGGCCTTCGCGGAGTGCGCGGCGCGGGTGCTCGGCGCGGGGACTTCGGCCGCGGCCGGGCACGTGGGCGTCGTACCGGCCGGGGCCACGCCCGCGGCCGTCACGTACGAGGGCCGTACGACGCGGCTCGGGGTGCACGGGCTCGGCGCGGACGCGGACTTCCTGCGGGAGCGGTCCCGCCGCCCGGACGTGGACGAGCGGATGGCGGCGCTGCGCGAGCAGATCGGCGGGCGGGACCGGCGGGTGATCGTGCGGGTGGACCGCACCGAGCTGTCGAAGAACATCGTGCGCGGGCTGCACGCGTACGAGCAGCTGCTCACCGACCATCCCGAGTGGCACGGGCAGGTCGTGCACGTGGCCTTCGCGTACCCCTCCCGGCAGGATCTCGCGGTCTACCGGGAGTACACCGAGGAAGTGCGGCGGGTCAGCGAGGCGATCAACTCGGCGTTCGGGACGGAGGCTTGGACGCCGGTGATCCTGCACGTCAAGGACGACTTCGCACGGTCGCTCGCCGCGTACCGGCTGGCGGACGTGGCGCTGGTGAACCCGATCCGGGACGGGATGAACCTCGTCGCGAAGGAGGTTCCGGTCGTCTCGGACGAGGGGTGCGCGCTCGTGCTGTCGCGGGAGGCGGGGGCGTACGAGGACCTCGGCGAGGACGCGATCGTCGTCAACCCGTACGACGTGACGGGGACGGCCGCCGCCCTCCACGAGGCGCTCTCCCTCAGGAACGGCGAGCGCGCCGAGCGCTCCAAGCGCCTCGCCGCCGCGGCGACGGCCCTCCCACCGACCCGCTGGTTCCTGGACCAGCTCGACGCCCTGCGGGCGGGAGGCTAGCCCCGCCCGAAAG
>NZ_LIQY01000195.1 GCF_001418495.1 Streptomyces pathocidini
GGGCGGAGGCCGAGAGGCTGTTGAGCCAGAGGCACTCGACCGCGCGGAGCGTGGACGGGCGGGTGCTCGGGTCCACCTGGGCCACCACGCCCCGGCCTCCGGGGTCGACCTGCGGGGCCGGGGCGTGGTGGCCCAGGTGGACCCGAGCACCCGCCCGTCCACGCTCCGCGCGGTCGAGTGCCTCTGGCTCAACAGCCTCTCGGCCTCCGCCCAGCCCGTCTTCTTCTCACTCGCCGGCTACGCGCACGACGCCCGCGGCCGCGGCGACGATCTGCGCGTACCGCTGTTCGTCATGGACCTGACCGGCACCCCGCAGCCGGTCAACGACGCGGCCGACGACCTCATACGCATGGGGGCGTGAGCGGGCGCGCGCACCGCCGCCGCTCTACCGTTGACCCATGGAGTACGACATGACCAGCGAGGAGCAGGCGCTCCTCTCCTACCTCGAGGACCGGCTCCACGAGGGGGAGAACCCGAACGAGGACGAACTGGCGGAGCAGCGGGGCGAGGGCGTCCGCCGGGTCCTCCGGTCACTCGCCGACAAGCAGCTGATCTCCCTCGGCCTGCTCCCCGAGGGCAGCGTCAACGTCGTCTACGGGCTCTCCCCCGAGGCCCAGGAGTCCCTGGGCATCCACCGCGACGCCACGCAGTAGCGCGCTACGGGCCCGTGCCCGTACGAGGGGCTATGCCCGTACGAGTCCCTCCGGGGCGTCCGGGGATCCGTCCTCCGCGCCGCCCGCGAACCGCTCCCGCAGCTCCACCTTCCGGACCTTCCCGCTGACCGTCATCGGGAAGGAGTCCATCAGCCGCACATAGCGGGGGATCTTGTAGTGCGCCAGCCTGCCGCGGCAGTAGCGGGCCAGCTCGTCGCGGGTGAGGGGCTGGGCGGGGTCGCGCAGGATGACGCAGGCCAGGATCTCCTCGCCGTACTTCTCGTCCGGCACCCCGACCACCTGCACGTCGGCGATCTTCGGGTGCCGGTACAGAAACTCCTCGATCTCGCGCGGATAGACGTTCTCACCGCCCCTTATGATCATGTCCTTGATGCGGCCCACGATCTGCACATAGCCGTCCTCGCGCAGGACCGCGAGGTCCCCCGTGTGCATCCAGCGCCCTTCGTCGACCGCCTCGGCGGTGCGCTCCGGCTCGTCCCAGTAGCCGAGCATCACGCTGTAGCCGCGGGTGCACAGCTCGCCGGGCTCGCCGCGCGGCAGGGTCACGCCGGTCTCCGGATCGACGACCTTCACCTCGATGTGCGGCAGCACCCGACCGACCGTGCCGGTGCGCCGCTCCAGGTCGTCCTCGCGGCGAGTCTGGGTGGAGACCGGGGAGGTCTCGGTCATGCCGTAACAGATGGACACCTCGGCCATGTGCATCTCGGCCACGACCCGCTTCATCACCTCCACCGGGCACGGCGACCCGGCCATGATCCCGGTGCGCAGCGTGGACAGGTCGTACGTGGCGAAGTCCGGCAGGTTCAGCTCGGCTATGAACATCGTGGGCACCCCGTACAGCGAGGTGCAGCGCTCGCGCTCGACGGCGCTGAGGGTGGCCTCGGGGCAGAACGAGGGGGCGGGGATGACGATGCAGGCGCCGTGGCTGGTGGCGGCGAGATTGCCCATGACCATGCCGAAGCAGTGGTAGAAGGGGACGGGGACGCAGATCCGGTCCCGTTCGGTGTAGCCGAGCGTCTCGCCCACCCAGTAGCCGTTGTTGAGGATGTTGCGGTGGGAGAGAGTGGCGCCCTTGGGGAAGCCGGTGGTGCCCGAGGTGTACTGGATGTTGACCGGGTCGTCGCAGCTCAACTCGGCGGCGCGGGCGGCCAGTCGGCCGTGCTCCACCCGCTCGCCCGCGGCCACGAGCCCGTCCCAGGTCGGGTCGCCGATGTAGACCACGTCGCGCAGCGCCGGGCAGTCGGCGCGGACCTGCTCGACCATCCGCCGGTAGTCGCTGGACTTGTGCGCCACGGAGGCGACCAGCACCTCTGCGCCGGCCTGCTTCAGCACGTACGCCAACTCGTGCACGCGGTAGGCCGGGTTGATGTTGACCATGATCGCGCCGATCCGGGCGGTCGCGTACTGGACAAAGGCCCATTCCGCGCAGTTGACCGCCCAGATACCGACTCTCGCGCCCTTGCGGACGCCCTTGGCGAGCAGCCCGAGCGCCACCTCGTCGACGGCGCGGGCGAACTCGGCGTACGTCCAGCGCTGCCCGGAGAGGATGTCGACCAGCGCCTCGCGGTCCGGATGGGCGGCGACGGACCGGTCCAGGTCGGCGCCGATGGTGTGGCCGAGGAGCGGTCCCGTGCGCGTGCCACTGGAGTACGAGAGGTCGGTCATGTGGGGTCCCCTTCGCGGTATTCGGCGGTGCTCGCCTCGGTGGTGCTTCCCTCTGCTGCGCCTTCCTCAGAGGTCCTTACCTCGGCGGCACGCGCCGTACGCTCGCGCAGCTCGACCCGGCGGATCTTGCCGGAGACGGTCTTGGGCAGATCCGCGAACTCGATGCGGCGGACCCGCTTGTACGGGGCGAGGTTCTCCCGCGAGTGCGCGAACAGCGCCTTCGCGGTCTCGGGCCCCGGCTCCCAGCCCTCGGCCAGCACCACGTACGCCTTGGGCACGGCGAGCCGCAGCGGGTCGGGCGCGGGCACGACGGCGGCCTCGGCGACGGCCTCGTGCTCCAGCAGCACGCTCTCCAGCTCGAAGGGGGAGATCTTGTAATCGGAGGCCTTGAAGACATCGTCGCTCCGCCCGACGTAGGTGAGGTAGCCCTCGGCGTCGCGCACGGCGATGTCACCCGTGCGGTAGTAGCCGCCCGCCATCGCCTCGGCGGTGCGCTCGGGATCGCCGTGATAGCCCGTCATGAGGCCGACGGGGCGCTCAGTGAGGTCGAGGCAGATCTCGCCCTCGTCGCCCGGCTCGCCGGTGACCGGGTCGAGCAGCGCGACGGTGAAGCCGGGGGTCGGCCGCCCCATGGACCCCAACCTGAGGTGCTGGCCCGGGGTGTTGGCGATCTGCACGGCCGTCTCGGTCTGCCCGAAGCCGTCCCGGATGGTGACACCCCAGGCTTCCCTGACCCGCTCGATGACCTCCGGGTTGAGCGGCTCCCCCGCGGCGACGGCCTCGCGCGGGGGCCGCTTCAGCTGCGCCAGGTCGGCCTGGATGAGCATCCGCCAGACGGTCGGCGGGGCGCAGAAGGTGGTGACACGGTGGCGGTCCATCGCGGCCATCAGCCGGGCGGCGTCGAATCGGCCGTAGTTGTACACGAAGACGGTCGCCCCGGCGTTCCAGGGCGCGAAGAGGTTGCTCCAGGCGTGTTTGGCCCAGCCCGGCGAGGCGATGTTGAGGTGCACGTCCCCGGGGCGCAGCCCGATCCAGTACATCGTCGCCAAGTGGCCGACTGGGTAGGAGAGATGGGTGTGCTCGACCAGCTTGGGGCGGGCGGTGGTGCCGGAGGTGAAGTACAGCATCAGGGGGTCGTCGGCGAACGTGTCCCCGTCGGGCTCGAAGGCCCGCGCCGGGTGGTGGGCGTTGTGGTGAACGTCCTGATGGACGTCCTGATGGACGTCGCGGTGGGCATCGTGGTGAGCGCTCCGGTGGGCGTCCTGATACGCAAGCCAGCCCGTGCTGTCCGTGCTGTCCGCGCCGACCGCGCGGTCCGCCCCGACCGCGATACGGGTGTAGTCCCCCGGCACGTCCTCGAACTTGCCCGTGTCCTCAGCCCGTACGACCACGTGCTTCGCCCGGCCGCGCTCGATCCGGTCCCGCAGGTCGGGCGGGCCGAGGAGCGGGGTCGCGGGGATGACGACGGCGCGCAGCTTCATCGCGGCGAGCGCGGTCTCCCACAACTCGGCCTGGTTGCCGAGCATGACGACGATCCGGTCCCCGGCCCGTACGCCCCGCGCGCGCAGCCAGTCGGCGACCCGGTCGGAGCGGACGCGCAACTCGGCGAAGGAGTACGCGATCTCCCGCCCGTCCTCCTCCACGATGTGCAGGGCGGTGCGTTCGGGGGTCTCGAGCGCCAGTGAATCGAACCAGTCCAGCGCCCAGTTGAAGCGCTCGGGCCACGGCCAGCGGAAGCCCGCATATGCCGTCTGGTAGTCCTGGGCGTGGTGCAGGAGGAAGTCGCGCGCCGCCCGGAATTTTTCCGTCCGGTCGATTGCCGCCATGTGTCCTCCCAGCCGTCCGAGTCTGACTACCATCGTGTATTCAGTGACCTGGGTCTCACTACCCCCGGATGGGGGTGAAGGGGTTTGCAGTGGCGCATACGGGCGAAACGGTGGAGGTACGAGCGGCCCTGCGGAGCCTGCGCAGAGCCAGCGGCTTGCCCGTGGCGTTCGGTGGACTGCTGGAGGACCACCGGCAGTTGAGGATCGAGGAGACCAGCGGTACCGGCGGCGCGGCACTGCGCGGGCTCCGCAGGGCCGCTCGT
>NZ_LIQY01000196.1 GCF_001418495.1 Streptomyces pathocidini
GCCCGGCCGCGGCCGCGGCCACGGTCGACCGCCTCCTGCCCGGTGGCTGGTCGACCTCCCCCACCGCCCCGGCGGGCGATGGCCCCTGGCTGCTCGTCGAGGTCACCCAGGGCCCGCCGGGCGTCGAGGCGGTCGACGCCACGACGGTGCGCCTGCGGCTCACCCGGCGGGGCGCCGCCTCGGCCACGCTCGGGTACGCCACGTACACCGCTCTCGAACGGGCCCGCCAGCAACAGCAGTTGACCACCGTGCACGCCAGCGCCGTCTGCGCGCCGCACGGGCAGGCGGTGCTGGTGCTGGGCAACAAGGGGGCGGGCAAGACCAGTACGGTGCTGGCCCTGGCGGCGCGCGGCTGGACGCACCTGGGGGACGACCTCGTCGTCCTGGGCGAACGCGAGGGCGCGGTGACGGTGCTGCCCGGCAAGCGCACCGCCGCCGTGCGCCCGGCGGACCCGGCGCTCGGGGACGCCCCCAAGCCGGTCGTCGAACTGCGGCCGCTGCGCGGCGCCCCGGCCCCGCTCGGCCGGATCGTCCGCGTCACCGTCCACTCCCGGGTCACCGAGGCCCGGCTGATCCCGGCCACCCCCTTCTCCGGCAACGAATATCTGCGGCTGCACGAGAACCTCGCCCGCTACATCTCCGGCATCCCCACCCCGCTGGACGGTATCGCCGAGGCTCCCTACGGACCGGTGTGGCCGCTGGACACGCCCGCCTGCGCCCGGTGGCGCAGCCATCTCATCTCCCTGTTGGAGGGCCGCCGGTTCGACTACCTCTACGCCCCCGATCCCGAACGAGCCGCCGACCTCATCACCGAGGCGGCCGAGGTGCCCCCGTCATGAAGCCCCCCGTGACCGCGATCCTGCCGAGCAGGAACGAGCCGGCGACCATCGCCGCCGTCACCGCGGCCGTCGACGCAGCTCTGGACGACGAGCGCGCCGTCATCGTGCACGCCGACTCCTCCGACGCGCCGGACACCGCCGAGGCATTCGCCGCCGTACCCACCCGCGCCCGCACGGTCGCCCTGACCGGGCTGCCGCGCGGCAAGGGCACCCAGATCCGGCACGCCGTGGAGCGGGTGCGGCCGCCCGGCGCGGTGCTCATCGCCGACACGGACACCCGCCGGCCCGACCCGCAGGTCTACCGCGCCCTGGTCAACCACGCGTGCACCGGCGACGGTTGCGCCATCGCCGACTATCCCCGGCACTGGTACGAGGGCAACCTCACCTCGCACCTGGCCAGGCCGCTGATCGCCGCGGTCACCGGCCTGGACGTACCGCAGCCGCTCGCCGGGGACCTCGCGCTGTCCCAGGCCGCCGTCTCCGCCGTCGGCCGGGCCGTCAACGGTCTTGAGCCGCCCTTGTCCCAGTGCGTCGACGGCTATGGCATCGACGCGTTCCTGCTGCTGAGCGTCGCAGCCGCGGGAGAGTCCGTGGTGCCGGTGCGCCTGTCACGGCCCAAGGAGCACGCCCCCTCGTTCGGCCATCTGCCACCGATCTTCTCCCAGGCGGTGCCGGTGCTGCTCTCCCTCACCGCCTCCTGGCCCCTGGCGCCTGCGCCCTCACCCCGGCCGGTGGTGTACCGGCCGGACGACCGGCCGCTGCCGCAGGAGCAGCGCTCGGCCATGCTGGCCGCGCTCGACGCGTTCCTGCCGACCGGCGGCGCCGGCCGCTTCGAGCGCGCCTCATGGCCGCTGCCCCTGGCCCACGCCTGGCGTGCCGTCAGCACCGGAACGCCCGCTCACGAGGCGGCGGACCGTCTCTGGCCGCACTACGTCCACCACGTCCGCACCTGGCTCGCCGATGGCAGCCGGGCCCCCTCCGAGCGGCGCGCGCAGCAGCTCGCCGACGCCCACCTCCGCCTGTCCGCGGCCCTGCGCCCGGACCTCTTCAGAAAGCCGGCATCATGAGCGCACCCACCTCGCAGTTCACGGTCACCGCCCTGGAGCCGTTCCCCGTCGTGGGCGAGGGCGACGATCTCGCCCGCACCATCGTCGGCGTGGTGCAGGACCGGGCCTTCTCCCTCCAGCACGACGACATCCTGGTCGTCGCCTCCAAGGTCGTCTCCATGGCGGAGCGGCGGCGCGTGGACCTCGACACGGTCACGCCCGGACGACAGGCGCTGGAGCTCTCCGCGAAGACGGGCAAGCCCGCGGAGATCGTCCAGCTTGTACTGGACGAGTCCGCCGAGCACTACCTGGCCACCGAGCGCGGCCCCATCATCGCCCGTCACCACCTCGGCTACACCCTCACCTCGGCCGGCATCGACCGTGACGGCACCGACGGTGCCTGGCTGCTGCCGGCCGACCCCGACGCCTCCGCCCGCGCCTTGCGGGACGCCATCGCCGCCGCCACGGGCACCACGGTCGCCGTCGTCATCGCTGACTCCGACGGGCGCGCGGACCGGCAGGGCGCGACCGTCATCTCGCTGGGTGCCGCCGGAATCAGCCCCCTGAGGGTCACCGAGCACACCGAGCCCGACGGGCGCGTCAAGGGCCAGACGGAGACCTTCAGTGATCTGGTGGCCGCCGCCGCCGGCGTGGTCCTGGGCCAGCGCGGGCGGGGCGCGCCGGTCGCCGTGGTCCGTGGGGTCGCCTACGACAAGGGCGACGAGGGCGTACGCGCCATACTCCACCACGGAGGGGACGCGTGAAACAGCTCGCCATCCTGGGCTCGCCCATCGGCACGGCCCTCTCACCCGTCCTCCACCGGGCTGCCTATACGGCCATGGGGAGTCCCTGGGACAGCTGGAGCTACCGGGCCATCGACTGCCTCCCCGGTCAACTTGGGCATTTCTTCGACGCGTTGGACGGCACCTGGGCAGGGCTCTCGCTGACCATGCCGCTGAAGCGGGTGGCGGTGCCGCTGCTGGACGAGGTCTCACCGCTCGTACGCGAGACCGGCACCGCCAACACGGTCGTGCTGCGCGACGGGCGCCTCATCGGCGAGAACACCGACGTGCACGGCATGGTCCAGGCACTGCGCGAGGCGGATGTGACCGGCGCGCGGTCGATGACGGTACTCGGCGCCGGAGCCACCGCCGCCACGGCGCTGGCCGCCGCACGCGCGCTGGACTGCGGGCGGGTGACGGCCGTGGTCCGCGCCGCGGAGCGGTGCGGCCAACTGGCCCAGGCGGCGCGCCGGCTGAACATCCCCCTGGACGTCAGGCCGTGGTCTCAGGCAGCCGAGCAGCTGACGGCTGACGTGGTCGTCTCCGCCGTTCCGCCGCATGCCGCCGACACGCTCGCCGCGGCCTGGACCGGGTCGCCGGGCGTACTCCTGGACGTCGTCTACCGGCCCTGGCCCACCGCCCTGGCGACGGCCGCCGAACGTGCCGGACGCCGGGTCGTGGGCGGACTGCCCATGCTGGTCCACCAAGCTGCCCAGCAGCTGCGGCTCCAGACCGGCCGTCCGGCCCCCCTGGAGGCCATGCGGCAGGCGGCGCTGGCGGTCCGAGGTCACGCGGTCGAGCCGCCGAAGCCGACATGACGAAGATCGCCTTTCTGCGTTCCACGGAAATCCAGCAGACTGCTCCGTACCTGGCCCGCCTGGCGGACCGGTTTGCCCGCGACGGCATCCGCGCCAAGTTGTTCTATACGCACGGCGACTGCGACCGTACGGATTTTCCCGGTGAGACGGAGAGACTCGACCCGGATATCTCCTGCGACCAACTCGTCGGCCGGCTGGTCCGCTGGGGCCCGGACCGGGTGATTTCCCTGTCTGTCGCCGACCGGCACGCGCTGCGCGACTCCCTGGCCAAGGAGGCGCTGGCCGCGCGTGGCATTCCCGTGGTCATGCACGGAGCTCGGGCAACGGGAGCGCTGGCCAACAAGTGGGAGACCAAGGAGCTGATGCGGCACCACGGCCTCGCCACACCGGACGGGGTCCTGCTCGACGGTGACCTGCTCAACGGCCGCGCCCTGTCCGTGCCCGCGTACCACGACCTCGTCCGCCACCACGCCGGGCGGCTCGGCTACCCGCTGCTGGCCAAGCCCCTGTGGGACTGCTACGCCAAGGGCATCACCCTGCTGCACGACGAGAGCGAGCTGCGCGAGCATCTGCGCGCTCCCCACAACTGCAATGCGCTCCTGGAACAGTGCCTGCGCGGGGAGCTGTGCTCGGTGGAAATCGTGGGCCGGGGCGGCGCCTTCGTCCTCCAGCCCCTCATCTGGAAGGGGGCGACCGGCGGATTGCCCCAGGACCTGTACGGGCAACTGCGGTACTCCGCGCCGCACCCCGTCGCGGAGGCGCGGTTCCTGCCGGTGGCTGACCGGCTCCGCGCCCTGTGCGCCGGACTCGGCCTCGAAGGCTCCCTCGAAGTCGAGATGATCTACACCGAGGGCACCTACCGGATCATCGAGATCAATCCACGGGTGTCCGGCTCGACGACACTGTCCATCGCAGCGTCCGGCTGCAACACCTACGACTGCCTCGTCGACATGGCACAGGGGACCTGGTCCGCGGACCACGCGGCCGCACTGGACCAGGGGCGTCGCCGCCTCGCCGTCCAGTTCCCGGTGCGAGGCCTCACCGAGGAGCTGACAGGGGTACTGGCACACCACCTCGACCTGGTCCGGGCAAGCCGGATCAACGCCAACGGCCGGGTGCACGAGAACGCCATCATCACCTGCGAGTTCACCGATGCCCCCGGCCTGGCGGACACCCTGACATCGCTTCAGGACCGCTACGGCCTGACGTCACCCGACATCATCCAGCAGATCCACAGCCTCCTTCGGGACACCGTCCCACCAGGACCGCCTGCCACCGCCGAGCAGCACCTCAGCAACCGCCCAGAGCGCGAGGTTACCTGAGGATTGTTTCGGCCGAGAGGAGGGATAGCCGTCGGACGTCGCAGCCTATTCCAACGACGGCCAGGAGGCCGCCCGTTGGCACGAACTCGTTGAAGGCTTTGCCCTCCATGGGGCCGGAGGTGATCCTGTGCTCCAGGTGGACCAGATGGAGGAGGGAGCTGGTGTTGATCTCCAAGTGGAGATGAGAGGTGCCGCTCGCCTTCGTCAGGTCGGTGCGCATCCAGGTGATCTCCAACTCTGCCTGGATGTTGAGGATCTTGCCGTTTTCCAGGCATTCGATCGTGGCGTCTTGAGGGTGCGCGGTCCAAGTGGCGAGCTTGGTCGGCTGAGTTCCGAGGCAGCGGACGTAGGAGAACGTCACTTTCCCTTTGTTGGTTTTGTTGTCGAAGACGCCTTCTCCGTTGACGTTGCATGCCAGTCCTGCCGGGTTATCGCCCGGGTCAGCGCTTACCGGTACGGCGCTTGAGGTGGAGGCAGGGATGAACGCGAGCGAGCACGCTGTCGCGAGGGAAACCGCCAGCGATAGGATCTTGCGGCGCATGGAACCTCCTCGGCTGGATAGTCGTATAAGACTGTTGTCCCCTCAATTACCCTGCGCCAGGGCGTGCACTGGAGTGCGGCACGGCGCAAGAGAGCGCGGAAGGCGCATCCGGAGGGGGAGCGCCGATGCGGCCCCGCAGCCTCCTCGCATGTCGCGCAGGATTGGTCATCTGACGACCCGCGAATATTGATCTTTCGGGGAATCTCGGGGCGGCACGGGGCGGGTCAGCCGTTCACATCAGCGGGTTGGACCACGGATCCGCCGAGTCGGCCGCGTGGTCGGCAAGTCGGGGCTGGTCGGGGTTGGGCGCGGTACATTGCCGAACCGGTTCCCAGAGGGAGCCGGACGCGTCTCGGTCAGCGGGAAGGATCCCCATGCGGCACAGCCATCCCCTGGCGGCGGTCCTCGCCGGCGCCCTGCTCGCCGGTTCGGTCGGCGCCTGCTCCGGGCAGGAGGATGAGGCGACGCGCGCGGCGCGGGGCTTCCTCTCCGCGTGGGCCGCTGGGGACGCGCGGAAGGCCGGCTCCTTCACCGACAATCCCGCCGCGGCGCAGGCCGAACTGGCCCGGCTGAAGCAGGAGCTGGGCATCGAGAAGGCGCGGCTGACGCCGGACGCCAGGCAGGACGACAAGGGAGACTCGCAGGACGGCAAGGGGGATCCGCAGGACGGCAAGGGGGGCCCACAGGACCGCAAGGGGGATCCGCAGGACCGCAAAGGCGACCCGCGGGACGGCAAGGGGGAAGGGACCGCCCGCGTCCCGTTCCGGGCCGAGCTCGACCTCGCCGGGGCGGGGACCTGGAAGTACCGGTCCAGCGCCGAGGTGCGGAAGGCGGCCGACGGGGCCTGGAAGGTGCACTTTACGCCCGCCGTGATCCACCCCGAGCTCAAGGAGCCGACGAGTCAGCTGTGGGCTGACCGCGAACTCCCGCCCCGCGCCGGGATCCTGGCGGCCGACGGCAGCAACCTCGCCCCGGAGACCACTGTGTGGGCGGTCAGCGTCTGGCCCGCCAAGGTCAAGGACCCCGACCAGGTCTACCGGGCGCTGAAGGACCCGGACCTCGGCGTCGACATCGACACCGAAGCCCTCAGGTCCCGGGTGGAGAAGGCCGGACCGGACCAGGCCGTACCCGTGGTCACGCTCCGGGACGAGACGTTCCGCAAGGTGCGGGACAAGCTCATGGCCGCGCGCGGGCTGCAGTTCCACGACTTCGAGCGTGCCGTGGCCACCCACGCGAAACCGCTCGTCGGCGGCGTTCAGCCCGCCACGGCCGAGACGTTGCGCAACGCGGGTGCCGGCGCGGTGGCCACGGACGCCGTCGGCGCCGGCGGGCTCCAGTACCGCTACCAGCGGCGCCTCGCGGGCACGGCGGGCATCACCGTACGAGCCGCCGGAACCCCCGCGTACGGGGACGGGCGCGTCGTCTACCGCAGCAAGGCCGAGCCGGGCCGCCCCGTCCGTACCACCCTCGACCCCAGGACGCAGCGCGCCGCGGACCAGGCTCTCGCGGACACGGACAAGAACGCGGCCCTGGTCGCCCTGCGCCCCAGCACCGGCGAGGTCCTGGCCGTCGCCAACACCCCGGACTCCGGGGAGAACCGGGCGTTCACCGGTCGCTACCCACCGGGCTCCACCTTCAAGGTCGTCACGGCCGCCGCCCTGCTCAAGTCCGGTGTCACGCCCGGGACATCGGCCCCCTGCCCTCGTACGGCCGATGTCGACGGCCAGAAGTTCGAGAACCAGACCGAGTTCGAGCTGCCCGCCGGGAGCACCTTCCGCGAGGACTTCGCCCGCTCCTGCAACACCGGCTTCATCGGGCTGCGCGACCGGCTCGGGGACGGCGCGCTGACCGACGCGGCTGGGCGGTTCGGCATTGGCGGCGCGTGGGACGTCGGGGCGGCCACCTTCGACGGCAGTGTGCCGGTGCCCGAGGGCGTCAACGACAAGGCCGCGGGGATGATCGGCCAGGGCAGGGTCGAGGCGAGCCCGCTCGTCATGGCCTCGGTCGCCGCCACGGTGAAGGACGGTGCCTTCCGGCAGCCGGTGCTCGTCCCGGACGCGGTCGGGAAGCGGCACCGGGCCGCGAAGCAGCTGGACGGGGACGTGGCGCGGGAGTTGCGCACCCTGATGAACGAGGTCGTGACGAAGGGGTCGGGGTCGGCGCTGCGGGGGATCCCGGGGAGCCCGGGGGCGAAGACCGGCACGGCGGAGTTCGGCTCGGACGATCCGCCGCACACCCACGCGTGGATCATCGGCTTCCGGGGCGACCTCGCCTTCGCCGTGTTCCTGGAGGACGGCGGCTCGGGAGGGCGCGACGCGGGGCCGGTGGCGGCGGAGTTCCTGCGCGGACTGGACTGACCGCGGTCCGTCGCGTACGCGGTGAACGCGGTCCGTCGCGCGTACGCGGTGAACGTGCCCACCCCGGACGTTCACCCCGAACTCCTGTTGCGGCACGTCACCGCCTGGTATCACCATGGCATGGACATGAGAATACGTTCCCGGGTGGCCGGACTTGCCCTTGCCACCGGACTCACCCTCGGTGTCGCCGGCCCCGCGCCCACCGCATCCGCCGCCGACACCCTGACCGTGATGAGCCTCAACACCTGGCTCGGCGGCACCAAGGTCACCGACGGTGTCAACAAGATCGCCGCCGAGATCACCAAGGCCGGGGCGGACGTCGTCTCGCTGCAGGAGTACTCGGCCGACTCCACCCAGAAGATCGCCGCCAAGCTCGGCTGGTATGCCACCGACACCGGGACCGACGTCGACATCGTCAGCCGCCTGCCCTTCGAGGGAGAGGACTGGACGGCCGGCGGCGGCGGCACGGTCGCGGTCAAGATCAAGGGTGTCTGGATCTACTCAGTGCACCTCGACTACACCAAGTACGGCCCGTACAACGCCTGTTTCGACAACGACAGCTACGCGACGATCTACGCCGACGAGGCCAACCGCAAGAAGCAGGCCCAGGAGATCCTCAACTGGGCCGGCTCCAGCCCCGCCATCATCGCCGGCGACTTCAACACCCCCTCGCACCTGGACTGGACGGCGGACACCCAGGCGGTGCACTGCAACTCGGTGGTGCAGTGGCCGGCTACCAAGATCTTCGCCGACGCCGGGTACTCGGACGCGTACCGCAAGGTCAACCCCGACGAGGCCACGGTGCCCGGCAACACCTGGTCCCCGGTGGTGAAGACGAACCAGGGCCGGCCTGAGCCGCAGGACCGCATCGACCTCATCCTTTACCGCGGCGGCCCCACCCTGAACGTGACGAGCGCGCGCACCTGGGGCGGCGGCAGCAACTGGCCCTCGGACCACCTGGCGGTGGTGGCGAAGTTCAACCTCTGAGTCAAAGGGTGCCAGGGGGCCGTCCGAGGCAGCATCGCCGCCGCAGGGATGCTTGCGAAGGACGGCCCTCCGGCTCGGTGCCACCCGGTACGAGTCGTGCCCGAGAACTCAGACGCCCCGCCGCCTGAGAGCTCAGACGCCCGCTGCCCGAACTCAGACGCCCGCCTTCCGCGAACTCAGACGCCCGCTGCTCGAGCCGCCGCGTAGAACTCCGCAGCCACGTCCGTCAGTTCCTGCGCGTCGCGCACCGTGGCCTGGAAGTCGATCAGGAACTCCGTGATGCCCTCGATCCGCGCGTGCGCGACCAGGTCCTCGACCAGCTGGTCCACGCTGCCCTGGAAGGGCTTGCGATCGTCTCCCTCGTACGGCGCGGCGCTGTAGTACGCGTTGACGCGCACGCAGACGTCGAGGGGGCGCTCCCGGCCGCGCTCGGCCGCCAGGTCCTGGAGCCTGCGCCAGCCCTCGGCCAGCTGCTCGGCGCCCATGGCCACCGGCATCCAGCCGTCCGCCCGATCGACCACGCGGCGGGAGGCGCGCGGGCTGAAGGCGGCCAGGTAGACGGGGATCGGCCGGGCGGGCTTGGGGCCGACCTCGGACGGCGCGATGGTCGTCAGCTCGCCCTCGTACGAGACGGGGTCGGGGCCCCAGACGGCCGCGCAGACGTCCAGCAGCTCGTCGAGGACGGCGCCGCGCCGCTCGAAGGGGGCGACGGAGGAGGCGGCGTACTCGTCGTGCGACCAGCCCGTGCCGGTGCCGAGCACGACCCGGCCGCCGCTCGCGCGGTCCAGCGAGGCGAGCGCGCGGGCCAGTTGGAAGGGGATGTGGAGGGGCGCGACGAGCACGCTCGTGCCGAGGCGGGCGCGCCGGGTCGCCGAGGCGGCCAGGGCGAGGGTGACCAGCGGGTCGGCGACCGAGCGGTAGTGCTCGGGCCAGGGGAGGCCGGGGATGCCGGCGAACCCCTCGGTCATCGGCTCGGGGAAGAGGACGCGCTCGAAGACCCACAGGCTCTCGTAGCCCGTCTCCTCCGCCGAGCGCGCCACCGCGGGGACGTCACGGCCGATGGTGAACTGCTTGGTCTGGGGGAGTGCCAGACCGAGTTTGATCGACATGCCGCTCTCCTTCGGATGCTCCGGATCGCCTGGACACCTGTCCAAACGCCAGAACTGTGCCATCCGATGCCCGGATCCCGGGGCTTTCCGCCGACCGCCCAGCGCGTCATGACGACGGCCGGCCCGCGCCGCGCGCACCGTCACCCCAGCCCGCCCGCCACACCCCACTGGGGGTGTCTGCTGGGTGCGTTTGGTTGTGCTTGGTTTCTTGCCTGATTCCAAGCTGTTATCAACAGGCCTTGTCATTAGTGCACAGGCCGGTGAACCATGTGGCCTACTTCACGGCCGTTCAGTACGCCAGTACGCCAGTACGCCGGTACGGGTTCGTGGGTCCGCGGGCGCGTCCCGTGGTCGCGCCGCTGTGGGGTCCATGTGCCAGAACGCGACGTCGGAGGTGACAGTGACGGCTCCTCAGGCGTCGTCTCGGGCGGGCGATCCGGCGGCCGGTCGGGAGGC
>NZ_LIQY01000197.1 GCF_001418495.1 Streptomyces pathocidini
GGACGGGCCTCCTTGGGGGCGGTGGACGGCCGGGGCTGCGGTGGCCGAGTGACCATGGGGAATACCAACTCGCTGCGGTGCGCGCCGTCAGGGCCTGCCAGCCAGCCTGCTCCTTCGGGCCCGGCTTCTAGAGTCTCGTAGATCTCTGTCGCGGGCCGCCGGCCCAGTTCGTGACGGAGCACGCGCAGGTGCAGTGGTTGGGTCAGGTCCAGCTCAAGGCGCCAGTCGCCGTAGCCCACGCAGACCCGCTCGGGAACTCTCCAGCGCATCTGCCAGGCATGCACAGCTCGGGTCCATTCCCCGAACGGTGCGTCCTGGTCGCGTATGGCCTCGGTCGGCTTCCACCGTGCGAGGGCAAGGACCGCTCGTCCATAGCGAACCCGTGGGGTATGGGGCAGTCCCGCAGCAGCTCCCCATTCCCACGGCCGCCAGCCGTCCACGCCACTGCGCGGGAGCTCGCTGAGGAAACGGGCCACATTGGGCGAGTGGCTGCGCGGGTTGAGCATGTGGAACACGGCTGGCGTGATCTCCTGACTGTCACTCAGCCGCACGAGGAACAGACGGCGGGAGTCCGCACACACCGCGAGGTCGTCCAGGTCGATGCCCTCCTTGGCGTAGACGCCGACGGGTATGAGCGGGTGCAGCAGCCGGGGCGTCTGCGTCACATTGGCCGCTCGTCCGTAACGCGACTGGAAAGCGAGTTGGGCGCGTACCGCGTCCTGTTCCCCCTCACCCCGGGGTGCGGCGGCGAGTGCTGCCAGCGAAGATCGGTCCTGCCCGTGCAGCAGATAGGCGAAGCGGCCGAAACTGGCCCCTGCCCGGTCGATCGCCGAGTCGACCACCAGCCGGAACTCTCCGGACCTCAGCGCCGCAGGCGTCTCCGCCACAAGACGAGTGAACATCTCGAGCGACGCGGGAGGTGTACCACCGTCGCGGGACAAGCGGATGACGGCAGGGTGCTCATCGGTCAGTACCACCTCCCGCTCTCCGGCCATCAGAGCGTCCTGGGCCAGATCCAGGAGCAGACGGTCCCGCTCGTCATCCCGCGGTTCCTGCTGCGGGAGTGGCCGGTTACTGGGGGGTTGCTGGTATCCGGCTGGGGCGCCGAGCCCCGTGTCGGGATTGAGCAGATCCTTGACCGGGACGGTTTGGCCCAGCCCGTAGCGTTCCACGAAGGCCTCGTGGTAGTGCCTGAGAGGCTCGGCGCCCGGGGTGTCCGGGGCCAGCCGCCACAACAGTGTCGCGGCCCGTTCGGCCTCCACGCCCACCGATGGGGGCAACCGCACTTGTGCGTCCAGCGCGAGATCGACGTGCACTGCACGATCCACCGGGCGCAGCCGACGAATCCTGCTGGTGGCCTTCTGCCACAGCCGGCCCCCTTCTCCGGGGGTCTGCGCCGAGCAGTCGGCCAGTGCTTGGGCGATTGCCTCCAGCTCCTGGACCTCCGGCAGTCCTGATGGCGCCAGAGCGGTGAGCACATGTCGGATGGGGTCGTCTGCATCTGCCGGCGGCCGGAGCTCGGTCAGAAGAAGGCCCTTCGCCACCAGTTGCACGAGCATCCCGGCGACCGACTCCCGGGCTGCCTGGGGGAAGAGATCGCACAGGTGGCGTTCCAGGTCGGCATACGCAACAGGGGTGCGGGCACGTTCCCTTGCCGCGCGGACAGCAGCGGTATAGCGCACACTCACCTCGCGGACCGCCTCTTCGCCCGTCCGGCTGCCGTCCGTATTCTCAGGCACATACGGCAGCACCAGCCGTTCACCACGGGTGAAACACAGGTTGTTGGCCATGACCCGCAGATGGCGCAGTATTTCCGGGCGGCGCTCCCAGCCTGCCGCCAGTGCCGTGAGCCAGTCACTTTCGGGTCGGACCGCAAGCCGGTGGGCGCTGCCCAGACGCAGCGTCACTTTCGATGTTTCCTCGGCGATCCTTGCGACTGCCACCCCGGCCATTATCCCGAAGGGGGTGCAACGCGTGCTCATACGCAGCCTGTAGGCGGTCAGGGCGCGCGATACGCGCCGCAAATCCTTGAGCCTGGGCGACTGCTGCTGTCCGAGTATCTCGTGCCAGCGTCGCGCCAGCGACGGGCTGGAGAGGGCCACCGCTTCTGCGAACACGGGGTCCGCTGCCACCTCACGCAGGTATTCGGTCAGGCGGTCAGCCTCCAAGGACGGATCGTCAGGAAGGGCGACATGAGTGTCACTCGCCCGGTACGCCGCCTGTACGGGAGCCCGCAGCAAGGCAATTCCTGCACAGGAGAACAATGACTGTCCCTTCACGACGTGGTCCTTTGCGTTCCGTCCCAAGACTGTTGGCTAATCAAGAAGTGGGTGCTCCTCCCCTGGGGAGGGGAGGAGCACCCACTGTTTCCACGTCAGCAGCAGGTGGGATTACTGATGGAGGTGCACACTACCGAGGTGGTGATTGCTGCGGTATGCACCTCGATTGCAGTGGCCTCCGCAACTTCCTGCACGTCCAGGTCGAAGACGTCATGCGACTGGATGCCAGCGGAACCGACATTCATGAAATCCCTTTCGTTCGCAGTGGCTTGCCGGAGTTGATCTTCGCATATGCGGCGGTCCGCGACTAAGGGCTTACGTCCTCACCGCCCGGACCTAAGTCCCCGTTTGCTGATCCTGGAGGGTTGTTCATTGGGGTCAACAAGTCATTGGAAGAAGGTGAGTTCGGTGACGGTGCGGACAAGGGCTTCTGTCGCCAGGTCGGCCCTGGCCAAGGCCGGGTGCCGGTCGCGGCGGGCTGCGTCGGCCTCGCGCAGGCCTTTGCGTCGGCCTTGCGCAGGCCTGCCTGGACGCGGCCGTACGCGTACGCGGGCGAGCGCGAGCGGTTCGGCAGGCAAGATCGGCCGCTCGACCCCTAAGCGCTTGCTCAGCGTCAGAGGTATGGTGTTCGTCCCTGCAAGAGCCAGTCAGGCCCCTCGGGGCCGTGAGTCACGGGACGTGCGAGCGATGGGCACCGAAACGCAGCCGAGCGAGCAGCCGTGGGCGGACATCGCGCCCGACGCGGCCAGGCGGCTGGTGACCGCCGCGGTCGAGGCGTTCGCCGAGCGCGGCTACCACGCGACCACCACCCGCGACATCGCCGGCCGCGCCGGTATGAGCCCCGCCGCCCTCTACATCCACTACAAGACCAAGGAAGAACTGCTGTACAAGATCAGCAGCGTCGGCCACCGGCTCTCCCTGCGCATCCTCCAGGAGGCCGCGGCCTCCGACGGCTCCCCGGCCGAGCGGCTCGCCACCGCCGTACGCTCCTTCGTCAGCTGGCACGCCGAGCGTCACACCACGGCCCGCGTGGTCCAGTACGAGCTGGGCGCGCTCGGCGAGGAGCACTACGCGGAGATCGTCGGCCTGCGCCGCGAGGTCGACACCGTGATGCGGTCGATCATCCAGGACGGCGTGGACGCCGGTGACTTCGACGTCCCCGACGTTCCCGGCACGACCCTGGCCGCCCTCTCCCTCTGCATCGACGTGGCCCGCTGGTTCAACCCCGAGGGCCGCCGCGGCCCCGAGGACGTGGGGGAGCTGTACGCGGACCTGGTCCTGCGCATGGTGGGCGGGGCCGGCAAGCCGTAGCGTCACTTCCCCTTGGGCCGCGCCCGTACGTGCATCCGCTCGCCCTGCGGCCCGAACAGGCTGAGGCACTCGACCGGTTCGGGCCCGGCATTGGCGAAGCCGTGCGGGACCCGGGTGTCGAACTCGGCGGCCTCCCCGGACCCGAGCGCGAGATCGTGCTCGCCCAGCGTCAGCCGCAGCCGCCCGGCCAGGACGTAGAGCCACTCGTAGCCCTCGTGCGTCCGCTGCTCCGGCTCCGCCTGCCCGCCCCACGCACCCGGGATGACGATCTTGTACGCGGACAGCCCGCCGAGCTGCCGGGTCAGCGGTACGAACGTCCAGTCGTGGCGGATGAAGGGCCGGGCGTGGACGCGGGGGTCGCCGGTGGCTGGCGCGTCGACCAGCTCGTCCAGCGGCACCCCGTACGCCTTCGCGAGCGGCAGCAGCAGCTCCAGCGTGGGCTTGCGGCGGCCGGACTCCAGGCGGGAGAGGGTGCTGACCGAGATGCCGGTCGCCTCGCTCAACCGGGCCAGTGTGGTGGCGCGTTCACGGCGCAGGGCCCGCAGCCGCGGGCCCACGGCGGTCAGGACGGTCGCGAAATCGCTCTCTGCGGGCTGCTCGTCGGTCACCCCTCTATTTGCCGTCCTGGCAAGAAGGTTTGTCAATCGGCCCCCGCCGGGCGGAGCATCCGACCACGAAGCCCCGGTGGAGGAGGATCCGACGATGACCACGGACCAGAAGCACGCGCACCACGACGGCCATGGTGGCCACGGCCATGGCTGTCACAGCCATGGAGGCCATGGTCGTGACAACCGCAGCCACGACAGCCACGGTCACGAGGGCCCGGGCGGTGGCGCCACGGGCCAGGAGTTCTGGGAGGCCTTTTACGCCGAGCGGGACCGGATCTGGAGCGGCAACCCCAACGACGTCCTGGTCAGGGAGGTCGCCGACCTGGCGCCGGGCCGCGCCCTCGACCTGGGCTGCGGCGAGGGCGCCGACGCGATCTGGCTCGCGCGGCGCGGCTGGCGGGTGACCGCCACCGACATCTCCGCGCTCGCCCTGGAGCGCGCGGCGGGCCACGCGGCGGAGGCGGGCGTCGCCGACCGCGTCGACTGGCAGCGCCACGACCTCGGGGCGTCGTTCCCTGCCGGAAGCTACGACCTCGTCTCCGCCCACTTCCTGCACTCGCCCAACGACGACCTGCCGAGGGAGACGATCCTGCGCACCGCCGCCGCGGCGGTCGCACCCGGCGGAGTGCTGCTGATCGCCGGGCACGCGGGGTTCCCTCCGGGGGAGCCCAACCCCCACCCCGACGTGCACCTGCCCACGCCGGAGGAGGTCCTGGCCGACCTCGACCTGCCGGAGGGGCGGTGGGAGGTGCTGGTGTGCGGGGAGCACGAGCGGATCCAGACGCGCCCCGGCGAGGAGGCCGTTCGGCGCATGGACAATGCGCTGAAGGTGCGGTGCCTGCCGGAGTGAGCCCCTCCGCCCCATCGGTCGGAGTGACCTCTTTCGTCTCAGCGGTCGCAGTGAGCCTCTCCGTCTCGGCGGCCGGAGTGAGTCCCTCCGTCTCAGTGGCCGGAGTGGACCCCTCCGTCTCGGCGGTCTCAGCGGTCTCGGTGGTCGCCGCAGTCGCCGCGGTCGCTCAGACGCTCAGAGGTAGAACCGACTCACCGTCTCCGCCACGCACACCGGCTTCTCGCCGCCCTCGCGCTCGACGGTGACGGCCGTCGTCAGCTGGACCCCGCCGCCGGCCTCGGTCACCTCGGCGATCGTCCCCGTGGCCCGCACCCGCGAGCCGACGGGGACGGGAGAGGGGAAACGCACCTTGTTCGAGCCGTAGTTGATGCCCATCCGCACGCCCTCGACCCGCATCAGCTGCGGTACGAGCACGGGTAGCAGCGACAGGGTGAGGTAGCCGTGCGCGATGGTCGTGCCGAAGGGGCCGGCCGCGGCCTTCTCCGGGTCGACGTGGATCCACTGGTGGTCGCCGGTGGCCTCGGCGAACAGGTCGATCCGCTTCTGGTCGATCTCCAGCCAGTCGCTGTGGCCCAGTTGCTCGCCCACCGCCGACCGCAGTTCGTCGAGCGAGGAGAAGACCCGGGGTTCCGCCGCCATCTGTCGTACCTCCACAGACTGTCCGTGCGCACCGTCCGTACACACCGTACGTACTAAGCAGTTGCTCAGCATGCTGGGGGCGGGGGCTCCTGTCAACGCCCGGTGCCGCCGCTCAACGCCCGGTGCCGCCGCGGGATGGAACCCCGCGGGGCCCGGCGGTGTATTAAGGGCATGCAGCAGACACGAGTACCGCAGACACGAGTTCCGTGCACACGAGTCCCGTTTGCCGTCGGTCCCGTCGGTCCCGTCGGTCCCGTCGGCCCCGTCGGTCCTATCGGTTCTCTTCGGGGTGGATCACCACACCGCCGGCCTGCGGGAGGCCCAAGGCCTTGCCTCCTCGAGTTGGGCCGAGAGGGAGAGCAGTTCGGCCTCGGCGCCGTACCGGCCGCCCAGCATCACGCCGATCGGGAGCCCCCGCTCCGTCCAGTGCAGCGGCAGGCTGACCGCGGGCTGCCCGGTCGCGTTGTAGATCGGGGTGAACGGGGTGTACGCGGCGAGCGCTGTGAACTCGGCCGCCGGGTCCGCGTCCCGGCGCAGCGCCCCCACCATCGCGGGCGGCTGGGCCAGCGTCGGGGTGAGGATCACGTCGTAGCCGGTGCCGGGTGTCTGGAGCGCGTCCGCGATCATCTGGCCCAGCGCCCGGAACGCGTACATCGCCTCGGCGAACCGCTGCCCCGAGACCCGCTCGCCGCGCTCGCGCAGATGCCGGGTCAGCGGCAGCAGCAGCCCCTCGGCGCCGGCGGGCACGGGGCGGACGGTCGCCATCACGTCCCATACGGCGGCGAAGGCGTGTCGCACCGAGTCGTCCGCCGGCAGCTCCAACTCGTCCACATGGTGCCCGAGTTCACGCAGCAGCCCCGCCGTGCCGGCTGCCGCGGCCCGGCAGTCCGCGTGCAGCTCGACGCCCGGGATCGGCGGCGTCTGGAGGGAGACCACCCGCAGCGGCCCGGCCGGGCGGCGGCGGGCCGCGTCGAGGAAGGTCTCGCCCGGCGGCAGGGACGGGGCACCGTACGGATCCCCTGGCATGGGTCCGGACAGGGCGTCGAGCAGCGCCGCCGCGTCCGCGACCGTACGGGCGAGGGGGCCGGAGGTGGAGAGCCCGCTGATGTCGTGCAGCAGCGGCCCCGGACTGACCCGACCGCGGCTCGGCTTGATCCCGTACAGCCCGCACACCGAGGCCGGGATGCGGATCGAGCCGCCGCCGTCGCTGCCGTGGGCCAGCGGCGCGAGCCCGCCCGCGACCGCGGCGCCCGCCCCGCCGCTGGAGCCGCCGGCCGACCGGTCGAGGTCCCAGGGCGTGCGGGCCGGGGGAGCGATGCGGTTCTCGGTGTGGCAGGGCAGCCCGAACTCAGGGGTGTTGGTCTTCCCGAGCATGACCGTCCCGGCCGCCCGCAGCCGGGTCACGACATGGTCGTCGGTGTCCGGGATGTGGTCGGTGAAGACCTGCGAGCCGAAGGTGCACCGCACCCCCGCCACCAGGTTGAGGTCCTTCACCGGCACCGGTATGCCGTGCAGCGGCGGCAGCTCCCTGCCCTCCCGCCGCGCCGCCACGGCCTCGCTCTCGGCCACGGCGGCCTGCTTGCGGGCAAGTTCAGGTGTGAGCGTGATGAACGCGCCCAGCGTCTCGTCCAGTCGGTCGATCCGCCGCAGGTAGTGCTCGGTGAGCTCCACCGGCGAGAGGGTTCCCCGCCGGATCGCCTCCGCCTGCTCCAGCGCTGTCAGATCGTGCAGCTCGGCCATGCCGGTCCGTCCGTCCTCTCGGCGAGTGGAGGCAGAATCCTCGCACTACTCCCGGGTAACGGACCAGACCGTCGCGTGAACGGAGAGTCCTCAGCCCGTGAACAACTGCTTCAGCTTGAGGACCAGTTCCTGGAGCCCGTAGGCGAACGGCACCCCGACCCGGAGCCGGGCCAGCCGGCGGCTCCAGCCGGGCGGGGCGACGGTGCGAGACCGGTTCAGCGCTCCCCGGGGGGCGAGCGAGCCATCCGGAAGCCCCCAACACAGCCTGGATGAAAGTCAGTTGATGGTTCGGCAGCGGTTTGACCGAATGACGAGGCAACCGCTTGACGCGGGATGATCAGGCCGGGGATCGTGCCACGTCGCGGGGACCGTACAACGTTCATCAAACTCTGGAGAAGGTACGAAGATCGCGACCAGCCGAGCTCACCCGCCTTGCGGGGCAGGGGAGTTGGCGCGGTCGGGACCTCTGGCAGGCGTTGACAACCGAGGACAGGAGTGGGCCATGCCCGTTGCCGTATGTTCGCTCAAGTGGGAACTGGCCGTGCCCGGCACCGGGCAGCAGCGGATCAGCTACGACTCCGACGGCTACCACCTTGTCCGCTTCCCCTACGACCGGAGCGGCGAGTCCACGGACCCCTGGCGGATGCATGATCCGGGCCGCGGAGGGGAGGGGGCATCGGCCTTCCCCGACCCCAGATCGGGGCTGATATGGCCCAGCCACGACGGCTGGGGCGTGCTGTCGGCGATGGTGATCTGGGAGGCGGACACCCGGCCCACGGAGTACCGCGCCCGCTTCGTACGCGACCCGCTGGGCCAGGCCACCGGCTACGACTCCACGGGCACGACCGACTCGGCCCGCACCGGCGGCCGCCAGTTCCGCACCTACACCTGGCAGTTCTTCGTGAAGAAGGGCACGCCGGTCGGCCTGAAGGTGACCACGAGGGGGACGGGGGACCAGCGGCTGGCCGTGCCCATCACCCTCGCGGAGTTCAAACTCGCCATCCACACGGACGTGTTGCTGCCCTGAACAGCACCTGACCGGGGGCGGCCCGGCAGTGGGGGCTCAGACCAGCGCCGCCCATCTCTCCCGTCTTCTCGCCGCCGCCACCGCCTCGGCCGTCAGCACGGGCTCCGGTACGGCGATTCCGCAGCCGGTGCACACCGGGCCGCCGTCCGGCTGGTGGCGCAGGCCGGGGCGCCAGACCAGCGCGTCCTGCCGGGAGCAGACCGGGCAGGCCGCGCCCGGTTCGGACCGCAGCGCGGCGACCAGCCGCCGCATGGCTTCGGGGAGCGGAAGGACGGGGTGGCGCAGCGGGTCGTCGCACCAGGCGACTCCGCACCCTCCCCAGGTGCAGCGGTGCCAGTTGTCGAGGGCGCTGGGCCTGCGCAGCCCGCGCAGCTTCTCGCGCTTGCGCCGGGCCGCGAACTCCGCGTCGTACGCGAGCCAGACCGTGCGGGCCTCCGAGAGCTCCGCGAGCGCGGCGACCAGCCGCGCCGGTTCGGGGTACCGGTCCTCCGGCCCGATACCTACCCGGGCGCACAGATGGTCCCAGGTCGCCCGGTGCCCGTAGGGGGCGAATTTCTCCACGCACTTGCGCAGGGCGGTACGCCGCTGCGGGGTAACGATCCTCGGGTCGCGCACCTTCTGCGCGAGGCATCTGAATCCGGCCATCTCCCGTGCCACCTCCGTCGCTCTACGAGTTCTGCTGCCCGTTTCGGCGATGAGCATGGGACGCGCGCGGGGGCGATTCGGATCCCTCACCGGCGCACTCGACGGGGCGCGAGCCGGAAGGCAGTTGACCGGTGTTCATCTTCCGGTGGTTGTGTACCACGGGTAACCTCCCGCATCACGGCCTTTGGGAGGAGCAGAATGCGACTGCGTCCGGCACGCGCCACCGCGCGTATCACCGCCCTGTTCGCGCTGGTAGCAGCGCTGGTCTCGCCGCTGCCGCAGGCAGTCGCGGACCCGGTGGCGGCGGAGCGGCCCGTGGCGGCGGAACCGCCCGACCTCTGCGGGAGCCAGTGTGCCGACATCCTCCCGCCCGGCGAGAACGGCAGCGCCACCCTCGCCGAGATCCTCGCCCACCGCGTCCTGGGCACCCGCCCCGCCCACAGCTCTGACCAGCTCGGCCCCTACGACGCCCTGGCCGCGGGCCAGTCCTCGCTCACCGACGAGAAGTTGACCGACTTCTTCAACGACGCCTCCTTCGGTGTCCCCGCCGACCAGGTGGAGTCCGTCACCAGACCGCGCCCCGACGTCACCATCACCCGGGACAGGAAGACCGGCGTCCCGCACATCCAGGGCACCACCCGCGAAGGCACCGAGTTCGGCGCCGGATATGCGGCAGGCCAGGACCGGTTGTGGATCATTGACCTCTTCCGGCACATCGGGCGCGGCCAGTTGACCCCGTTCGCCGGGGGCGCCGAGGCCAACCAGGGCCTGGAGCAGGAGTTCTGGCCCCAGGCGCCGTACACCGAGAAGGACCTCCAGGACCAGATCGACCGGATCACGGCCAGTGGCGAGCGCGGCCGGCAGGCCATGGCCGACGCGCGGGCCTACCTCGACGGCCTCAACGCCTACCGCGAACAGGCCAAGAGGAACCGCGTCTTCCCCGGCGAGTACGTCCTCACCGGCCACGTGGACGCCATCACCAATATCGGCGAGATCGAGCCGTTCAAGCTCACCGACCTCATATCCCTCACCTCTGTCGTCGGCGGACTGTTCGGCAACGGCGGTGGCGGCGAGGTCCGGTCGGCGCTCTCGCTGCTCGCCGCCCAGCAGAAGTACGGGCCCGCCGAGGGCGCGAAGGTGTGGGAGTCCTTCCGGATGCGCAACGACCCGGAGGCCGCGCTGACCGTCCACGACGGCAAGCGCTTCCCGTACGCGGGCAAGCCGGACCAGGCGCGCGGCACCGCCCTGCCGGACCCGGGCTCGGTGACCCCCGAACCCCTGGTCCACGACCGCCGGGGCGCGGCCGCGAAGCCGGCGAAGGACCCGGTCGCGACGACCCCGCGCCTCAAGCCCCTCCAGGGCATCCACGACAACGGCGTCCTGCCCGAGGGCGCGTTCGCCGAGCCCCGCGGTATGTCCAACGCCCTGCTCGTCTCCGGCGAACACACCGCGAGCGGCAACCCGGTCGCCGTCTTCGGCCCCCAGACCGGCTACTTCGCCCCGCAGCTGCTGATGCTCCAGGAGCTCCAGGGCCCCGGCATCAGCGCCCGCGGCGCCTCCTTCGCCGGCATCGGGATGTACGTGCAGCTCGGCCGCGGCCAGGACTACGCCTGGAGCGCCACCTCGGCGGCACAGGACATCACCGACACCTACGCGGTCGAGCTGTGCGAGCCCGACGGCTCCGCAGCCACCAGGGACTCCACGTACTACCGCCGCGAAGGCGCCTGTGAACCGATGGAGAAACTGGAGCAACACAACGCCTGGAAGCCCTCGTTGGCCGACTCCACGGCCGCCGGCTCCTACCGGATGCGGGTGTACCGCACCGCGTACGGCATTGTCACGCACCGCGCGACCGTCGGCGGTGAGCCCGTCGCGTACACCTCGCTGCGCTCCACCTACCGCCACGAGGCCGACTCGATCGTCGGCTTCCAGCTGCTGAACGACCCCGGCTACGTGAAGGACGCGGCGTCCTTCCAGCGCGCGACCCAGCACATCGGGTACGCGTTCAACTGGTTCTACGCGGACGCGCGGCAGGCCGCGTACTACAACAGCGGGCTGAACCCCGTACGGGCCGAGGGCGTGGACCCGTCGCTGCCGGTGCGCGCGGAACGGCGGTACGAGTGGCGGGACTTCGACCCCGGGCCCAACACCTCGGCGTACACCCCGCCCGAGCAGCACCCGCGCTCGGTCGGCCAGGACTACTACATCTCCTGGAACAACAAGCAGGCCCTGGACTACGCCTCCGCGGGCTTCGGCAACGGCTCCGTGCACCGGGGCGACCTGCTGGACGACCGGGTGGCGAAGCTCGTCGAGCGGGGCGGGGTGACCCGCGCGTCGCTGACCCGCGCCATGGCCGACGCGGCGGTCGCCGACCTGCGCGGAGAGGACGTGCTGCCCGAGCTGCTGAAGGTCATCCGCAGCGGCGGTCCGATCACCGATCCGCAACTCATGACCGCCGTGCAGCAGTTGGAGACCTGGCGCGACGCGGGCACCCGGCGCCGTGAGACCTCCCAGGGCTCGCGCACCTACACGCACCCCGAGGCCGTACGGATCATGGACGCGTGGTGGCCGCTGCTGGTGAAGGCCCAGTTCGAGCCGGGCCTCGGCACCGAGCTGTACGACGCCCTGCGGGCGAACCTCACCGTCGACGAGTCCCCGTCGGCGGGCCACGGACCCACGGGCGCGCACGCGGGTTCGTCCTTCCAGTTCGGCTGGTGGAGCTATGTCGACAAAGACCTGCGCCAGGTGCTGGGGGAGCCCGTGAAGGGCCCGCTGGCCAGGACGTACTGCGGCGGAGGCGACCTGGCCGCCTGCCGGGACACCCTCCTGTCCACCCTGAAGCAGGCCGCGGCCCGGCCCGCGACGGAGGTCTACCCGGGCGACGCGGACTGCGACCCGGGCGACCAGTGGTGCGCCGCCGCGATCATCCACCGCCCGGTGGGCGGCCTGACCCACGACAAGATCAACTGGCAGAACCGCCCGACGTACCAGCAGGTCGTGGAGTTCCCCGCTCACCGGTGAGCGGG
>NZ_LIQY01000198.1 GCF_001418495.1 Streptomyces pathocidini
GCGGGAGCGGCGCGGCGCGGGAGCGGGAGCCGGCGCGGGGATCACGACGGCGACGCCGGAGGGCTCGCGCGCGCCCGTGATCCGGGCCAGCTCGTCGTCGGCCGGGTGCACCCGAGCCGCCTGCGCGGTGATGGCCGCGTCGGCCATCAGCCGCTCCATGTCGCGCCGCTGGTGCGGCAGGACGAGCGTGACGACCCGGCCCGACTCGCCCGCGCGGGCCGTGCGGCCGCCGCGGTGCAGATAGTCCTTGTGGTCGGTCGGCGGGTCCACGTTGACGACCAGGTCGAGGTTGTCGACGTGGATGCCGCGCGCCGCGACATTGGTCGCCACCAACGCGGTGACCTGCCCGTTCTTGAACTGCTCCAGCGTGCGGTTGCGCTGCGGCTGGGACTTGCCGCCGTGCAGCCCCGCCGCCCGTACGCCCTGGGCCAGCAGCTGCTTGGTCAACCGGTCGACGGCGTGCTTGGTGTCCAGGAACATGATCACGCGCCCGTCGCGGGCCGCGATGCGGATGGCGGTCGCGCGCTTGTCGGTCTCGGCCACGTGCAGCACGTGGTGCTCCATCGTCGTGACCGCGCCCGCGGAGGGGTCCACGGAGTGGACCACCGGGTCGGTCAGGAACTCGCGCACCAGCCGGTCCACATTGCGGTCCAGCGTCGCGGAGAACAGCATCCGCTGCCCGTCCGGGTCCACCTGCTTCAGCACCGCGGTGACCTGCGGCATGAACCCCATGTCGGCCATCTGGTCGGCCTCGTCCAGCACGGTGATCGCCACCTGGTCCAGGTGGCAGTCGCCCCGGTCGATCAGGTCCCGCAGCCGCCCGGGGGTCGCTACGAGCACCTCGACGCCCGCGCGGAGCGCGCTCGCCTGCCGCCCGATCGAGAGCCCGCCGACCACCGTGGCCGACCGCAGCCGCAGCGCCTCGGCGTACGGGGTGAGAGCGTCGGTGACCTGCTGGGCCAGCTCCCTCGTGGGCACCAGGACCAGGCTCAGCGGCCGCCGCGGCTCAGCGCGCCGGCCGGCCGTGCGGGCGAGCAGGGCGAGGCCGAAGGCGAGGGTCTTGCCGGAGCCGGTGCGCCCGCGGCCCAGGATGTCGCGGCCCGCGAGGGAGTTCGGCAGGGTCGCCGCCTGGATCGGGAACGGCTCGATGACGCCCTGCTGGCCCAGGGTCTCCAACAGGGCGGCGGGCAGGCCGAGTTCACCGAAGGACGCGACCGCGGGCAGCGCCGGGGTCGTGCTCTCCGGCATGGCGAACTCGGCGGGCGGGCCGCCGGCTCCCGGGCGTTTGCCGGGGCGCTTGGCGGGACCGGGGCGCTTGGCGGCGCCTCCGGAACGGCCGGCGCCGGAGTGGGCGCCACCGGAATGGGCGCCGCCGGAGCGGGACGGACGGCGGGCAGGACGGTTACCGCGACTCAACAGGAGCCTTCCTCGGGGCGGGCAGCACGCGCCGGCGAGCGGCGAGCGCTCCCCGGCACATGGGCTGGGGCCCGCACCCCTTCAGGTGCGGGCCCCAGCTGTGTGGTGCGTACGGGCGTCAGGCCGGAACGATGTTCTCGGCCTGCGGGCCCTTCTGGCCCTGGGTGACGTCGAAGGTCACCTTCTGGCCTTCCTGGAGCTCACGGAAGCCCTGGGCCTGGATGTTCGAGTAGTGGGCGAAGACGTCGGCGCCGCCGCCGTCCTGCTCGATGAAGCCGAAGCCCTTTTCCGCGTTGAACCACTTCACGGTGCCAGTAGCCATGTCAATCTCCTTCAGGGGGCTGTGCCGGAGGTCCACACTTCGCGAATCTCCGCGTCGCCGCAATGACCCCACTCCGGAGAGACCGGCGGAAACAAAAATGCGCCTGAGTCACAAAGGATCAGACGCATAAAGTCCATGGGTACCAAAACTGCAACGCGTCTGACGCTAGCACATCGCGGGCCCGCGGCGTACGGTTCCGGGCGCGGGAGTGACGCAGGACTCCTCATCCTTCCCGGGCGGACCCCGGTGTGCCAGGCTGAGCGGACCCGGGCCCGCCCCTTCTCCCCGTTTGAGGCATCATGCGCTGCATCATCGCCGGCTACCCCTTCGATCTGACCGCGAGCGAGGTGGAGGCGGCCATGAGCGGCGTCAAGCCGGAGCCGATCACAGGAGAGTCCGTCCGCATCGGGCGCCGCGCCTACCCCGTCAAACAGGTGGGCGCGCTGGTCACCAAGCAGGACCGGCGCGACTTCAGCGCGGGCGAGGTGGTGCGCGCGATGAAGCGCCTCGGCTTCACCTGCGACCCGGCCCCGGCCCCGACCCCGCAGCCGGACCTGTACGGCCTCTGACGCCCGTACGGGCCCCTGCCCGCGCACGAGTCGCCAGCACGCGCCCGTATCGCAGCACGCACACGTATCGCCGACGCACATACGGACCGCCGACGCGCGTACGTACCGCCGGACGCGGGCACGTGCCGCCGGACGCGGGCGTGTGCGCAAACCGCCCGCAATCCCCCTCACTCCACGAACAACCCCCGCTCCGCCGCCCGTGCGTCGAAATCTTCCAGGCGCGCCTGGGCCTCCGGCAGGGCGTCGCACATCGCCTCCAGCAGGACGCGGCCCAGGAGCATCGGGGCGCAGGCCGTGTCGAAGGCGAGGCCGGTGCCGACGGCGCCGGGCAGCAGCAGGTCGCTGCGGGTGGCGACGGGCGCGAAGGCGCTGTCGGCGACCGTGACCACGGAGAGGCCGGCCTTCCGCGCGTGGTCCAGCGCCTCGACGACCTCG
>NZ_LIQY01000199.1 GCF_001418495.1 Streptomyces pathocidini
GCCGATGGTGCCGCCGTCGGCGCGGAAGACGGCGATCTCCCGGTCCTGGGCGAGGTCGTCGCGCAGGGAGATCCAGAAGGTGTCGGCGTCGGTCGCGTCCTGCTGCCAGGCCAGCAGCCGGGACAGCCAGCCGGGCCGGGTGGGGTCGGCGCGCTCGCCGTCCGGGGCCTCGCCCACGTCGGCGTCCTCGACTGTCGGCGCGTACGGGTTGCCGAGCGCGACGACTCCGGCCTCGGCGACCAGGTGCATCTGGTGCGTACGGATGAGGACTTCGGCGACCTCGCCGCCCTCCCGGGAGGCCACGGCGNNGCAGCTCGCCCAGCACCGCGTAGCAGTCGGCGTCCTCGTTGACGAGCACCAGGATCCGGCCGAAGCCCGCGGCGCCCAGCTCTCCGCGTTTGAGCCGGGCGCGGTGCAGGGAGACCAAGTGGCGTGGCCTGACCTCGACTTCGGCGGCGATGCCCGCCTCGCGGAGCACGGAGCGCATGTCGGCCGCGATGGACTCCAGGGGCTCGGGGCGGCTGGTGTGGTCCAGGAGGAGGCCGCGGGTGCTCTCGTAGTCCTCGGGGTGGAGGATCGCGAAGACCAGGTCCTCCAGCTCGGTCTTGAGCGCCTGCACGCCGAGCCGCTCGGCCAGCGGGATCAGCACGTCCCGGGTGACCTTGGCGATCCTGGCCTGCTTTTCGGGGCGCATGACGCCGAGGGTGCGCATGTTGTGCAGCCGGTCGGCGAGCTTGATGGACATCACGCGGACGTCGTTGCCGGTGGCGACGAGCATCTTGCGGAAGGTCTCGGGCTCGGCGGCGGCGCCGTAGTCGACCTTCTCCAGCTTGGTGACCCCGTCGACGAGATAGCCGACCTCCTCGCCGAACTCCCGCCGTACCTGGTCCAGCGTCACGTCGGTGTCCTCGACGGTGTCGTGGAGGAGGGAGGCGGTCAACGTGGTGGTCTCGGCGCCCAGTTCGGCGAGGATCAGGGTGACGGCCAGCGGGTGGGTGATGTACGGCTCGCCGCTCTTGCGCATCTGGCCGCGGTGTGAGGACTCGGCCAGGACGTAGGCCCGCCGCAGCGGGTCGAGATCGGCGCCCGGGTGGTGTGCCCGGTGGACCTTCGCCACGTGGTCGATCGCGTCCGGCAGGCGGTCGCGGGGCGTGGGGCCGAGCAGCGCGGCCCGGCCGATCCTGCGCAGGTCGATGCGGGGGCGGCCGCGCCTGCGGACGGGCGGTGTCGGGTTGGTGGCCCCTGCGCTCATCGCACCTCCGGCAGCGTCGACCGGCGGGGCCCGGTCACCCGGGTGGGCGACCGGCGTCCTGGCCGGTGCTTGATGCTATCGAGCCCATCACGCGCCGCTGACCGGCTCTCGCCCAGCGTGAAACGGATCACCCATTCGAGCGAAGATCGGGCGGGGGCGGTTGGGACCGGCCGGAGCGGCCGGTCGGGGTCAGGACGGGGTGCCCGAGAGCCAGTCCGGGTCGATCATGCCTTCGGCCACGATCACCGCGGGCCCCGTCATCTCGACGGTGCCGTCGGGGTGCTCGGAGATCACCAGCCGTCCGCCGGGGACGTCGACGGTGTACGTGGCGAGGCGCCCGGTCACGGCCGGGTCAATCCCGTCGCGGCGGGCGGCGGCGACCATGACGGCGCAGGCGCCGGTGCCGCAGGAGCGGGTCTCGCCCGCGCCGCGCTCGTGCACGCGCAGGGCAACGTGGGCCGGTCCGCGGTCGACCACGAACTCGACGTTCACACCGTCCGGGTAGGCGGAGGCGGGGTGCACGGCGGGGGCGGTGAACAGGTTGCCCGCCTGGGCCAGGTCCTCGACGAAGGCGACGGCGTGCGGGTTGCCCATGTTGACGTTGCGGGCGGGCCAGCGGCTCTCCCCCACCGAGACGGTGAACTCGCCCTCCGCCAGGAGGGACTTGCCCATGCCGACGGTGATGTCGCCCTCCGCCGCGGCGGAACCGCCGTGGGCGGCGGTCGACTTGGCGATGTGGGCCCGTCGGACGCCGGCCCGGGTCGCGATCGCGAGGTCGCCCTCGCCGACCAGGCCGGCGCGCTGGAGGTAGCGCGCGAAGACGCGTACGCCGTTGCCGCACATCTCGGCGATGCTGCCGTCGCTGTTGCGGTAGTCCATGAACCACTCGGCCCGGTCCGCCATCCCGGCTGCCTCGGGGTGGGCCGCGGAGCGCACGACGTGCAGCAGCCCGTCCCCGCCGATCCCGGCCCGCCGGTCGCACAGCCGCGCCACGGCGGCCGGGGGCAGGTCGAGGGTGTTGTCGGGGTCGGGCACGATCACGAAGTCGTTCTCGGTGCCGTGGCCCTTGAGGAAGGGGATGCGGGGAGTGCTCACACCCCGATCGTACGGGCCCGCGGGGGCATACGCGGTGGCGGCACAGGTCGGCGCCCGACCCTGCCCGCCCGGCCGGGACTCAGCGGAGGCGGGCCACGCGCCAGATGGCGAGGACGGCGACGGTGGTGACCACCAGCGCGTACAGGGCGACGACCCGCCAGTCGCAGCGGGCGTCCGAGCCGCGGGCGGGCAGGCCGGGCCAGGTGTGGCCCACGCGGCGGCCGGCCATCATGCCCCATCCCGCGGCGCAGCAGCTGATCAACAGCCCGAGCATCGCCACCACCGCGCCGCCGTCGCCGAACTCGAAGGCGAGGGGGAAGGCGAACATCAGCGATCCGGCGGCAGCCAGGCCGACGATCGGGGCGATCTGCCAGATCCGCAGCCGCCTCGGCGGGCGCAGTTCGCGGAACGACTCGCCACCCGTGGCCCCGGGCCCGCCGTCGGTGCCGTCGGGGCCGTCCGGCGTGAGCCCGCCGGGCCCGGGCCTGTGCGGCTGCTCCTCTTGCGGCTGCGTTTGATCGCGAGGGCCGGCCTCCATCGCCACGCGCCCTCCCAGGTCAGACATCACGGGTCGATCGAAGCTCGATGATGGCACGCTCCCTTGGGCCGCGAAGACGTGCGGAGCGTCCCGATGCCATCACGTGATCAGGCTGTGACCGTCCGTTCGACCAACATCAACGCGTGCGCCCGGAGTTCCGGCCTCCGGTCGGCGGCCCCGCTCAGCCAGTGCACCCGGGGGTCCCTGCGGAACCACGAGTCCTGGCGGCGCGCGAAGCGCTTGGTGGCGCGCACGGTCTCGGCGCGCGCCTCGTCCTCGGTGCACTCCCCCGCCAGGAAGGCGAGCACCTGCTGGTAGCCCAGCGCACGCGAGGCCGTACGCCCCTCGCGCAGCCCCACTTCCTCCAGGGCGCGCACCTCCTCGACGAGACCCGCCTCCCACATGCGGTCCACCCGCAGCGCGATCCGCTCGTCCAACTCGGGCCGCTCGACATCCACGCCGATCTGCACCGTGTCGTAAACCGCCTCGTGGCCGGGGAGGTTGGCCGTGAAGGGCCGGCCGGTGATCTCGATGACCTCCAGCGCCCGTACGATGCGCCGGCCGTTGCTGGGGAGGATGGCCCGGGCCGCCTCCGGGTCCGCCTCGGCGAGCCGGGCGTGCAGCACGCCCGAGCCGCGTTCCGTCAACTCGGCCTCCAGACGCGCGCGTACCTCCGGATCCGTGCCCGGGAACTCCAGCGCGTCGATCGCCCCGCGCACATAGAGGCCGGAACCGCCGACCAGGATGGGGGTGCGGCCCGCGGCCAGCAGCCGGTCGAGCTCGACGCGCGCCAGGCGCTGGTACTCGGCGACGCTCGCGGTGCGCGTCACGTCCCAGATGTCGAGGAGGTGGTGCGGCACGCCCTGGCGCTCCCCGGGCGTCAGCTTGGCGGTGCCGATGTCCATGCCGCGGTAGAGCTGCATGGAGTCGGCGTTGACGACCTCGCCGCCGAAGCGCTGGGCCAGGGCTACGCCCAGATCGGACTTCCCGGCCGCGGTGGGGCCGACGACGGCGATGACCCGGGGTACGGGCGTTGTGCTACTCACCGACCCAGTTTCGCAAACCTCCGGGCGTTCCCCGAATGAGCGCCGACGGCAGGGGCGGCCCTTTCCGGCCAGGCAAGCGGGCACTCCGGAGGGCGCGGGATTTCGCTCGCACGAGTAGGCTGGAGAGGCGAAATGGGCGTTTTTGCATGGTTTGAACGCTTCGCGTCCGTCGCGGACGAACCGGTGCAGACGCCAGAAGCGAATCCTCCGACGAGGAAGGTGTCCGGCCCATGGGGATGATGGACAAGGTCAAGGCCAAGCTGAACCGCGGCAAGGCCGAGGACGCGGCACGCCAGCACGGGGACAAGATCGATAAAGGGGTTGATACGGCGGCGAAGAAGGCCGACGAGAAGACCCAGGGCAAGTACAGCGGCCAGATCGACACCGGCAGGGACAAGACCAAGGAGTCCATCGACCGCCTGGGCGACAAGAAGGACGAAGGCGGCCCCGGCACCTGAGCCTCTCTCTGACTGACCGCTTCGACCTCTCGATCCCTGACGAACGGCCGTGGAGCACGTCATGTGCCGCGCGGCCGTTCGTCACGTCTCGGGCATCCCCCTCCATGGTCCGGCTTCATGGTCCGATTCGGCTACGACCAGGTCGCCACGAAGTAGCCGACCCCGTACGGGGCTTCGTCGTACAGCAGCGTGCCGCTCAGTCCGGCGTCCTCTGCCGCGCCCGCAAGCACCTGCCAGGTGGCACGGCCCGCGGCCTTGAGCTCGTACGCCAGCTCCTCGTCGAGTGCGAGGACGGCCGCGGTGTCGGCGGCGCCCAGGGCGCGGGCGGCCGCGGCGTCGAAGCCGGCGGCCCGCTCGTCGAGATAACCGGGGGCCTTCAGGGTCCGGCAGGCGCTGCCGTCGCCCATCACCAGCAGAGCGGTCCGCTCCTCCCCCGCCGTCAGTTCGCGGCCGGTACGGGCGCAGCGGTCTCCGGCGAGCGACTCCCCCACGCCGAGCCCTACGACAGGGGCGGCAGACCAGTTCGTACGCTCCAGCAGCCAGGCGGCGACGGCGAGGGACGGCGGGAGGAAGCGCTCAGGTCCTGGTTCGGCCGAGACCGCGTCCTGGTCCGCGCCGAGGTGCACCTCCAGGTCGGCCCCGAAGGGGCGGAACGAGCCTTTCGCGCCCTGGGGATGCGGTCCGCGCCCGGCCGCGTCCGCCGGGCCGAGCACGACCAGGCGGTCGGGACGGGCGGCGACGAGCACCGAGACGGCGTCCGAGCAGGCGGCGCGGAGCGCGTCCAGTTCGTGGGCCGCTCCCGCCGCGACCTCGGGGACCAGCAGGGGCGGACAGGGACACACGGCGGCTGCGGCAAGCATGAACCGCACCCTAGCGCCGGCGTCCGCGGGCGCCGCGCCCGGTCAGGAGCAGCCGCAGGCCGGCGCCGATGCCGATGCCGGCTCGGGCACCGGGGCACCCACCTTGGGCAGGCCGAGCATGACGCCGGTCGGGGCGGGCGGAGCCGCGTTGCGGCGCTCCCAGGCGTCGCCCGCGCGCGTGCGCCGGACGCCCTTGGCCGGGCCCTCGGCCAGCAGGTGGTGCGGAGCGGCGTAGGTAATCTCGACCTCGACCACGTCGCCCGGGCGCACCGGCTCCCCGGGGGGTGTGCCGCGCTCGTCGTCCGGTCCCCGCAGGCTCGGGTTGAAGTGCACGAGCCGGTTGTCGGGCGCGCGGCCGGACAGGCGCCGGGTGGCGCCATCCTTGCGGCCCTCGCCCTCGGCGACCAGGACCTCGAGGGTGCGGCCGACCTGCTTCTTGTTCTCGGCCCAGGAAATCTCCTCCTGGAGGGCGACCAGCCGCTCGTAGCGGGCCTGCACGACCTCCTTCGGGATCTGGTCCGCCATCTCCGCGGCGGGGGTTCCGGGGCGCTTGGAGTACTGGAAGGTGAAGGCCTGCGCGAAACGCGCCTCGCGCACCACGTGCATCGTCTGCTCGAAGTCCTCCTCGGTCTCGCCGGGGAAGCCCACGATGATGTCGGTCGAGATGGCGGCGTCCGGCATCGCGGCGCGGACCTTCTCAATGATGCCGAGGAAGCGGTCCTGGCGGTACGAGCGGCGCATCGCCTTGAGTACGGGGTTCGAGCCGGACTGGAGCGGCATGTGCAGCTGCGGCATGACGTTGGGGGTCTCGGCCATCGCCGCGATCACGTCGTCCGTGAAGTCGCGCGGGTGCGGGGAGGTGAAGCGGACCCGTTCCAGGCCCTCGACCTTTCCGCAGGCGCGCAGCAGTTTGGAGAAGGCCTCGCGGTCCCCGATGTCGGAGCCGTACGCGTTGACGTTCTGGCCGAGCAGCGTGATCTCGGTGACGCCCTCGGCGACCAGGGCCTCGACCTCGGCGAGGATGTCGCCGGGCCGCCGGTCCTTCTCCTTGCCGCGCAGCGCCGGGACGATGCAGAAGGTGCAGGTGTTGTTGCAGCCGACGGAGATCGACACCCAGGCCGCGTAGGCCGACTCGCGGCGGGTCGGCAGGGTGGACGGGAAGGCCTCGAGGGACTCGGCGATCTCGACCTGCGCCTCCTCCTGAACGCGGGCGCGCTCCAGCAGGACGGGCAGCTTCCCGATGTTGTGGGTGCCGAAGACCACGTCGACCCAGGGGGCCTTCCTGACGATGGTGTCGCGGTCCTTCTGCGCGAGGCAGCCGCCGACGGCGATCTGCATCCCGGGACGCCTGGCCTTGATCGGGGCGAGCCGGCCGAGGTTGCCGTAGAGCCGGTTGTCGGCGTTCTCCCGCACCGCGCAGGTGTTGAAGACGACGATGTCGGCTTCGCCCTCGCCGGTGCCCTCCGGGGCGCGGACGTAGCCGGCGTCCTCCAGCAGGCCGGAGAGCCGCTCGGAGTCGTGGACGTTCATCTGGCACCCGTAGGTGCGGATCTCGTACGTGTGCGTGACGTCCACTGCCTGGCTCCGGTCGCTGCTGGTCATGCAACAAGGGTAGGCGGTGCGTGGGACACCACCGGACCGCGGAGACCGGCGGCCGGATAGCGGCCGGATAAGGGCCCCGCCCGGGCGTCTTCGGGTTTTCCGGCGGCGTGGCTCCGGCGGGATTTCCGGTGGCGGAGATCCGGCGGTCTGTGAAGCATGGATTTCACGGCGGAATTCAGAGTGGAATCCGTGATGGAAGGAGAATCCGGTGGTTTCTCGACTCAACCCGTACATCAGCTTCGACGGCACGGCGCGGCAGGCTATGGAGTTCTACGAGAGTGTCTTCGGCGGGACCTTGTCGCTGAACACCTACGGGCAGTTCGGCGGGGGCCACGGCGACGACGCCGAGAAGATCATGCACGGCATGCTCGAGACCAGCAGCGGCTTCACTCTCATGTGCGCGGACAACCCACCGGGGATGGAGTACAAGCCCGGGAACAACATCTCGGTGAGCCTGAGCGGGGACGACGCCGACGAGCTGCGCGGCTACTGGCAGAAGCTGTCGGAGGGCGGCAACGTCTCGGTCCCGATGGAAAAGCAGATGTGGGGCGACGAGTTCGGCATGTGCACGGACCGGTTCGGCATCGACTGGATGGTCAACATCAGCCAGCAGCAGGGCTGACCTGCCTCGCGCTCTGCCGGGGAGCGATGCCGGGCGGTTATCCACAGGCCTGGTGGGCGTGGTGGTGGCCTGGCAGGATCACCGCATGGTTACGGCACTCCTCCGCATCGGCAGGCGCCGCGCCGCGCAGGCCGCGGCGGCGGCTGCGGTCGCGCTCGCCCTGCTGCTGTGGTGGATGCAGCCGTTCGGCAAGCCGGCGTCGCCGCAGGGCGCGGTGGCTTTCACTACGGGCGTGCCCACGGGGGTCTACGCGCGGTACGGCGAGCTGCTGAAGCGGTATCTGGCCAAGGACCTCCCCGACATCGACGTCCGACTGCGGTCCAGCGAGGGGTCGGTGCAGAACATCCGGCGGCTGATCTCCGGGGAGGCGGACTTCACCATCGCCACCTCCGACGCCGTGGCCGCCTACCGCGACGAGGGCGGCAGGGACGCCGACCGGCTGCGGGCCTGCGCGCGGCTGTACGACGACTACATGCAGCTCGTCGTCCCGGCTGACTCGGATGTACGGCGAACCGCCGACCTGCGCGGGAAGCGGGTGGGGATCGGTCAGCGGTGATCGGG
>NZ_LIQY01000002.1 GCF_001418495.1 Streptomyces pathocidini
CGCCGATCCTCCCCGGCCGCCTGGCCGCCCCGGCGCACAGCGAGGGCGGCAAACGGCCACGACGGACAGATGCCCGCGGGAAGCGGCCGTCACGGGAGCGCACGGACGCACACGGGGGAGCGCATGCCGCGGCCCCGCATCGGGAAAGTCCTCGGCCCGTGAACCGATCGGCGCCGACGGAGCAACTCAGGGCAGGTCCGAGGCTTCAGGAACGGTGGGGAACCTCAAGGCCGGTAGCGCAACGGATGGTCCGCCGGGACCTCGACCACCGCGATCCGCACCCCGTCCGGATCGGCGATCCACATCTCGATGAGCCCCCACGGCTCCTGGACCGGCGGCCGGAGGATCTCCACCCCGTGCGCCACCAGCTCCTCATGGGCCGCCGCCACGTCCGCGACCTGGAGCCACAGCTGGAGCCCGGGCGCGGGTGGCCGCTCGGAGCGGCCCGACACCTCCAGGAAGCCCCCGCCGAGGAAGTACACCGTCCCCCGCTCCGGCCCCGTGCCGAACTCGCGGTGGACCGCGAGCCCCAGTGCCTCCCCGTAGAAGGCCCGGGACCGCTCGGGGTCCGTGGGCCGCAGCAGAGTCCGCCCGCTCAGTACGTGCACCATGCCAGCACCCTAGTCACCGCCCGGCCCGGCCACGTACCGCCCGGCTCGGTGGGCCCGGACGGCCCGGTACGTGGTGATCCTCGCGGCAAGCCCTTTCGGCGGGCTTGCTAGCCTCGGAGACCCGCCGTGACGAGAGGACCCGAGCCGCATGGACACCGCCCTGCCGCGCCCCGCCCAGCCGACGTTCCGCGAGGCGACCGAGGCCGACGTCGCGGCGGTCGTGGCGCTCGTCGAGTCGGCCTACCGGGGCGACGACAGCCGCGCGGGGTGGACCACCGAGGCGGATCTGCTCGACGGGCAGCGGACCGACCCCGAAGGGGTCGCGGCCGTGGTCAAGAGCCCCGACAGCCGGATGGTCGTGGTCGAGCAGGACGGCGAGCTCGTCGCCTGTTGCCAGCTCGAACACCGGGGCACGCACGCGTACTTCGGGATGTTCGCCGTACGGCCCCGGCTCCAGGGCGCCGGCCTCGGCAAGGTGATCATCGCCGAGGCCGAGCGGGTCGTACGCGAGGAATGGGGGGCGCGAGAGATGCACATGACCGTGATCTCCGCCCGCGAGGACCTCATCGCCTGGTACGAGCGGCGCGGCTACCGCCGTTCCGGCGAGCTGAGCCCCTTCCCGTACGGCGACGAGCGGTTCGGCGTCCCGCGCCGCGACGACCTCCAGTTCGAGCTGTTGGTCAAGAAACTCGTCTGACCCCGGGCCCGGCGGCCGGAGCCGAGGCGCAGCCGCCTGCCCTGAGGGCCGGCGGGCAGGCTCCACAGGACTCGGCCGGGCCCTGTGGCCCGTCGGCTACGCCCGCCAAGCTGTCGGCTACACCGTGAAGCCGTCGACTACGCAGTGAAGCGGCTCGTCCGCTTGATCTCCGGGAAGTCTGTGGTCGCCCCGTCCAGGCCCAGTGCGCGAACCAGCCGCACGTGGTCGGGGGTGTTGACCACCCACCCGACGACCTTCAGCCCGGCCTTGTGGGCCCGCTCCACGGTCTCCAGGGTCAGCCGCCGGATGTTCAGCACGACCGCCCCGGCCCCCAAGGCCACCGCGCGGTCCACGACGTCCGTGCCGTAGCGGCTCGCCACCAGGGCGGTCCGTACACCCGGCACCAGCTTGGAGACCTCCGCGAGCGCCTCGTCGTGGAAGGAGATCACCTCGACCCGGTCCACCAGGGCGCGGCGGTGCATGACCTCGGCGAGCGCCTGCGCGGCCGCCACGTCCTTGATCTCCGCCTGGAGCGGCGCCTTCACCGCGGCCAGGACCTCCTCGAATACCGGGATGCGCTCGCCCTCGCCCGCGTCCAGCTCGCGCAGTTCGGCCAGAGTGCGGTCGGCGATCGGGCCCGAGCCGTCGGTGGTCCGGTCCACGTCCGCGTCGTGCATCACCACGAGCGCCCCGTCCTTGCTCAGGTGCAGGTCGAGCTCGATGACGTCCAGGCCCTCGCGGTCGGCGCGCACGAAGGAGCGGAGCGTGTTCTCCGGCTCGACACCCATGACTCCGCGGTGTCCGATGGTGAGAAAGGTCAAAACTGTCTCCATTCGGGGGCGTTCGGGCAGTGCCGCAGCCTAATGGCTGGTTCGGGTCCCCTGTCCATGCCGCGCCAGAAGACTCACGACAGGAAAAACTGCGGCTAAACCCGGTGTGGAGTGGAAGAATTTTCGGCAACACCGCTTGTGTCGCAGATACTCCTATGAATACGGTGTCTTAACGCGAGGTTCTCCCGTGGAAGGTGAGTGATGACGGAAATTCTTGTGCAGGATCTCGGGGATGGTGCGGCTCCGACCTCGGAGCGCGTGATCGACCACCCGGCATGGCCCGTGCTCAAGGATGCCGTGGAGGAGATCCGGCCCTGGCAGTCCGGGGACGGCTCGATCGACTTCGCCGCCGAGGGCGCCCCCGCCCGCGCCACTGTCGAACTGGCCCTGGACCGCGCCATATCGGCCATCGAGCAGCTGTCCCCGCTGCTGCCGCACGACGCGGACTACCACCGCGCCCTCGTCGCCGACCTGCGCCGCTGGGCGGACGGCGGCTTCGGCGTACCCGACTTCCTCGACTCCCTGCTGGCGTTCCGGCCCGCGAGTGAGCGCGCCGACGGCCGCCAGCACCTGGTCGTCTTCGCGATGTACACCCAGAACGGCAACCCCGACCGCAACCTCGAGGCCGTCGTGCTCCGCATGGTCTGGCCGGACTGGCTGGCCGAGTTGGAGCGCACCCGCTTCGACAACCCGCTCTTCCTTGGCATCACCTTCGAGGACTTCACCGCCGGCTACGACACCAACTCCGCCGTGCTCTTCCCCGAGACCATCGCCGTCCGAGAGGCCCCCGAGCGCTTCAGCTGGGGCGGCATCTTCTGCGACCGCGAGGCCGCCAGGTTCCGCCGGGTCACCGCGGCTGCCGTCGACATCCTGCGGCTCGAACTCCCGCAGGACATCCGGGAGATGGTCGCCGACCAGGATCGCTGCCAGCAGGCGTTCGTGCTGTGGGACATGGTCCACGACCGCACGCACAGCCACGGCGACCTGCCGTTCGACCCGTTCATGATCAAGCAGCGCCAGCCGTTCTGGATGTACGGCCTGGAGGAGCTGCGCTGCGATCTCACGGCCTTCCGGGAAGCGGTGAAACTGGAGGCCGAGGGCGTCGCCCAGGCCCGCGACGTGCAGTACGCGGTGATCTTCGACCGGATGTTCCGCTTCCCGGTCACCGGCGACCGGGTGCGCAACTACGACGGCCTCGGCGGCCAGCTGCTCTTTGCTTACCTGCACCGGCACGAGGTCGTGCGGTGGACGGACAACACCCTGCACATCGACTGGGAGCGCGCCCCGCAGGTCACCAACCAGCTCTGCGCCGAGATCGAGCGGCTGTACCGGGACGGGATCGACCGGCCGAAACTCGTCCACTGGTTCGCCGCCTACGACCTGGTCGCGACCTACCTCTCCCCGCACCCCGGCTCCACCTGGGCCAAGGGCCCCGAGGCGCTGGACCTGACCCAGCCGCCGCGCAAGCTCGTGGACGAGGTGCTGCCGGACGAGTTTCCGCTCAGCATGTTCTACGAGGCACTCGCCAAGAAGCTCAAGGGTGTCATCGCCTCGACCAGGGGCATCACCGCCCACGGCCCGGAGCAGGGCTCCGTGGGCTCCGTCGGGGTCGCCGCGTGAGCCGGAGCCCTGAGGTGGCGCATCCGAGGCCGAGGCCGGGACAGGTGGCGGACGCGGTGGTGGAGCGGCAGAGCGAGGTGGCGGTGGACGAGCAGTCCGGAGAGGTGGCGGCGCGGATGGCAGGCAACGGCAAAGGGAACCTCGAAGGGGCGGTCGTAGCGGTGGCCGGTGCGGCCGGCCCCGCGGGCCGGGCCGCCCTGCTGCGCTTGGCCGAGGCGGGGGCCGTCGTCGTGGCCTCCGACGCGGACCCGGCGCGGCTGGCCGAGGCGGTGGACGAGGCGCGCTACGCGCACGGCGGCGCCACCGTCACCGGCGAGACCGTCGACCTGCTCGACCTCGACGCGACCCGCCAGTGGGCCGACCGTACCGAGAAGGAGTTCGGCCGTGTCGACGGGCTGATCCATCTCGTGGGCGGCTGGCGCGGCAGCAAGACGTTCGCGGACGTCCCGCTGGCCGACTGGGACCTCCTGCACGACCTGCTGATCAGGACCGTGCAGCACACCTCCCTCGCCTTCCACGACGCCCTCCAGCGCGGAGGCCGCGGCCGCTACGTGCTGATCAGCGCCGCCGGGGCCAGCAAGCCCACAGCGGGGAACGCCGCCTACGCCGCCGCCAAGGCCGCGGCAGAGGCCTGGACCCTGGCGCTGGCCGACGCCTTCCGCAAGGAGGGGGGCGAGGACGGCCCCCATGCGGCGGCTGCGATCCTGGTGGTGAAAGCGCTGGTGCACGACGCGATGCGCGCCGAGCGCCCCCACGCGAAGTTCGCGGGCTTCACGGACGTCAAGGACCTGGCCGAGGCCATCACCGGCGTCTGGGACCGGCCCGCCGAGGAAGTGAACGGACACCGCCTGTGGCTGACCCCGCAACCGTGACCTCTGACGCCGACGCGACCGAAGGGATGGCGACCACCGACGCCGAGCGCCGCCACGACCCAGGGCTGCGCGGCTTCGCCAGCGACAACTACGCGGGCGTGCACCCCGAGATCCTCGCCGCCATAGCCCTGGCCAACGGCGGCCATCAGGTCTCGTACGGCGAGGACGTGTACACCGCACACCTTCAGGAGGTGTTCCGGGCCCACTTCGGGCCGCGGGCCGAGGTCTTCCCGGTCTTCAACGGCACCGGCGCGAACGTCGTCGCGCTGCAGGCCCTGACCGAGCGCTGGGGCGCGGTGATCTGCGCCGGCAGCGCGCACATCCACGTCGACGAGTGCGGGGCGCCCGAGCGCGTCGGCGGCCTGAAGCTGCTGACCGTGGAGGCCGAGCACGGCAAGCTCACCCCCGAGCTGATCGACCGCGAGGCGTACGGGTGGGACGACGAGCACCGCGCGCAGCCGCAGGTCGTCTCGATCACCCAGTCCACCGAACTCGGCACCTGCTACACGCCCGAGGAGATCCGGGCGATCTGCGACCACGCCCACGAGCACGGCATGAAGGTGCACCTGGACGGCTCGCGGATCGCCAACGCGGCGGCCACGCTGGGCGTTCCGCTGCGCGCCTTCACCACGGACGCGGGCGTGGACGCGCTCTCCTTCGGCGGCACCAAGAACGGCCTGCTGTTCGGCGAGTGCGTGGTCGTGCTCAACCCGGACGCGGTGCGGGCCATGAAGCACCTGCGGAAGCTGTCGATGCAGCTGGCCTCCAAGATGCGCTTCATCTCGGTGCAGTTCGAGGCCCTGCTCGCGGGCGGCCTGTGGCTGCGCAGCGCCTCGCATGCCAACGCGATGGCCCGGCGCCTGGCCGAGGGGGTACGGGCGGTGGACGGTGTCGAGATCGCCCATCCCGTCGAGGCCAACGTGGTGTTCGCCCGGCTTTCGCACGATGTCGCGGAGCGCCTGCAGAAGCGTTTCCGCTTCTACTTCTGGGACGAGCCGGCCGGCCTCGTCCGCTGGATGTGCTCCTACGACACCACAGAGCAGGACGTCGACTCCTTCACGACGGCCCTGACCGAGGAAATGGGCAAGCGCTAGCCGCCCACCGCGCCCGTACTAGGGACGCCCCCGACGCCCGTACAGGAATGCCCCCGGCCGCGCATCATGTGCCGCGGTCGGGGGCGTCCCGAAAGCCTTGACCGGCCGTCGGCCGGGTGGAGTTGTGGCGGTGGCCGCCCGAGGGCCGGCGAGCCCGGCTCAGTCGCGGGCGCTCGCCGGGGCCGGGGCCGTGCCGCCCAGGTGGGCCGGGATCCACCAGGTGTCCTCGGGGGACTTGGGGCGTACGGGGTAGGAGCGCTGGCAGGCCTCCAGCAGTTCCTGGACGCGGGTGCGGACCCGGTCGGTGACGGACAGTGCGGTCTCCGCGGGGTCCGCGTCGATCGGCTCGCCGACCCGCACCGTGATCGGGATGTGGTTGCGGCCCAGGTTGCGCGGGCGGCCCTTGGTCCACAGGCGCTGGGTGCCCCACAGCGCCATCGGCAGCAGCGGAACCCCCGCCTCCTGGGCCATCCTCGCCGCACCCGACTTGAAGTTCTTCAGTGTGAAGGAGGGCGAGATGGTCGCCTCGGGGAAGACCCCGACGATCTCGCCCGAGCGCAGCGCGGACAGCGCGTGCGCGTACGCGTGCTCGCCCTGCCTGCGGTCCACCGGAATGTGCTTCATCGCGCGCATCAGCGGTCCGGAGACGCGGTGCCGGAACACCGACTCCTTGGCCATGAACCGCACCAGCCGCTTGGCGGGCAGGGCGGTCAACCCGCAGAAGACGAAGTCCAGATAGCCGACGTGGTTGCTCACCAGCACCGCTCCACCGTGCCGCGGAATGTGCTCCGTGCCCTTGATGTCAAAGCGCAGGTCGAGTGCCTTGAACATCGTGCGTGCGGCGCCGATGACCGGCGGATAGACGAGCTCTGCCATGCGGGGACCCTTCTACGCGGCCTGGGGAGGGCTCTCCCGGTGAAGTTACGCGGCCGTAGGTTTTACGGTTTCGGCCGATCGTGCCTGATCGACCGGGACTAGGCCAGTCCAGGCGGCCCGCGGAGGGGGAGACTCTCATCACGTCCGCACGCCGCGCCTCGGGACAGCCGCGAGGCGGACGCCATCGCGGCGTTCGGGGAGGCGGTATGAGGGTGGATCAGCCCGGCTGCCGGGCCGAGGTGACGGTTCTCCCATATCCCGGACGGTACTTGACGTCGCGCTTTACCTCTCGTCACGCTGACGGCATGTGGTCCGGCTTCCTTCTCCACGGGCGGGTGCACGTCCTCTACGGGCGGGTGTACATCGATCTCGTCCGGCATGCCGGCGCGCGCTGTCCGAGCCTCTGAGCAACGACGCCCCCGGCCCGGCACTCTCCACAGAAGGACAACTCCATGACGGCCACGCACGATCGCGGCACCCAGCCCCGACCGGTCACCGAGAACCCCGCCGCCACCGACCTCTTCCGATCGGCCTTCCGCCGCCACGCCGCCGGCGTCGCCGTGATCACCGCCCACGGCGTCCGCCCCGCCGGATTGACCGCCACCTCCCTCGCCTCCGTCGCCGCGGAGCCGCCGCTGCTCTCGTTCGGCATCGGGACGGGCTCCTCCAGCTGGCCCGTGTTCGCCGATGCCGAGCACGTCGGCGTACACATCCTCGACGAGCGGCAGCGGGAGCTTGCCGCCACCTTCGCCCGCAGCGGCGCCGACCGCTTCGCGCCGCCCACCCGCTGGCGCCGGGGCCCGTACGGGGTGCCGGTGCTGGAGGGTGTACAGGCCTGGCTGGTCTGCCGGGTGGCGGCCCGCATACCGGCCGGCGACCACCGGCTCGTCCTGGCCGAAGTCCTCACCGGTGGCGCCGGTGGGGTCCTCGCCGGCGACGCCGAGGGCTGGGACGCGGACGGCTCCGGCCGCCCGCTCCTCTACCACCAGGGCCGCTTCACCGCGTTGCGCGACTGAGCCGCCGGGCCGGGCGGCGGCCGGCCCGGCCGAATGCGCGGCCGTTGGCAACGTCACAGTTCACCGGCCTTGCACACGGGGAAAACCAGGGCTGTACTGACGAGTAATATTCGGGTCGGTTCGCGGGCGGCCCAAGCCGCGTTCCGCCCCGAAAGGCGCCTATGCTGCCACCACGAAGGCAGCTCGGAAATGACGATGCAGTAGGAGAGCCGGTCGTGAGCTTGAGGATCGTTGTCTGTGTGAAGTACGTGCCCGACGCCACCGGCGACCGGCACTTCGCCGAGGACCTGACCACCGACCGCGACGCGGTCGACGGCCTGCTGTCCGAGCTCGACGAGTACGCCGTCGAGCAGGCCCTCCAGATCGCCGATGACGCCGACGACGCGGAGATCACCGTGCTCACCGTCGGCCCGGAGGACGCCAAGGACGCGCTGCGCAAGGCACTTTCGATGGGCGCCGACAAGGCCGTCCACGTCGAGGACGACGACCTGCACGGCACCGACGCGCTCGGCACCTCCCTCGTACTCACCAAGGCCATCGAGCACATCGGCTACGACCTGGTCGTCTGCGGTATGGCCTCCACCGACGGCACGATGGGCGTCCTCCCCGCGATCCTCGCCGAGCGCCTCGGCGTACCGCAGGTGACGCTGCTGTCCGAGGTCTCCGTCGAGGACGGCGTCGTCAAGGGCCGCCGCGACGGCGACGCCGCAACCGAGCAGCTGGAAGCCTCCCTCCCGGCCGTCGTGTCCGTCACCGACCTGTCGGGCGAGGCCCGTTACCCCTCCTTCAAGGGGATCATGGCCGCCAAGAAGAAGCCCGTGGAGTCCCTGGACCTCTCCGACCTCGGTCTGGAGGCCGAGCAGGTCGGCCTCGAGGGCGCCTGGACCACGGTGGACGAGGCCGTGCAGCGCCCCGCCCGCACCGCCGGCACGATCGTCAAGGACGAGGGCGAGGGTGGCAAGCAGCTTGCGGCCTTCCTCGCGGAGCGAAAGTTCGTTTGACGCAGCCTCGCGGGCCGGAAGTTCATCCAAGGCCTGAGCCTCTGAGACCCGAGCTTCGCCAACCACCGACCGCCCCCAGACACTTCGCATCCGCAGGAGAGCAATCCCATGGCTGAAGTCCTCGTCTACGTCGATCACGTGGACGGTGCCGTCCGCAAGCCGACCCTCGAACTGCTGACCCTCGCCCGCCGCATCGGCGAGCCCGTCGCCGTCCACCTCGGCGCCGGCGCCGAGGCGGCAGCCGCGACGCTCGCCGAGTACGGCGCGGTGAAGGTCCTGGCCGCCGACGCCCCGGAGTTCGCCGACTACCTCGTCGCGCCCAAGGTCGACGCGCTCCAGGCCGCGTACGACGCCGTGTCCCCGGCCGCCGTACTCCTGCCGTCCTCGCCCGAGGGCAAGGAGATCGCTGCCCGCCTCGCGGTCCGCGTCGGCTCCGGCATCATCACCGACGCCGTCGACGTCGAGGCCGGCGACGAGGGCCCGGTGGCCACCCAGTCGGTGTTCGCCGCCGCCTTCACCACCAAGTCCCGCGTCACCAAGGGCGCCCCGGTCATCACCGTCAAGCCCAACTCGGCCGCGCCCGAGGCCGCCCCGGCCGCCGGCACCGTCGAGCAGCTGGCCGTGACCATCGGCGAGAAGTCCACCGGTACCAAGGTCGTCTCCCGCACCCCGCGCGAGTCCACCGGCCGCCCCGAGCTGACCGAGGCCGCGATCGTGGTTTCCGGCGGCCGAGGCCTGGGCGGCGGCGAGAACTTCTCGATCGTCGAGGAACTGGCCGACTCGCTCGGCGCCGCCGTCGGAGCCTCCCGCGCCGCCGTGGACGCGGGCTGGTACCCGCACACCCACCAGGTCGGCCAGACCGGCAAGTCCGTCTCGCCGCAGCTCTACATCGCGGCCGGTATCTCCGGTGCCATCCAGCACCGCGCCGGCATGCAGACCTCGAAGACCATCGTGGCCGTCAACAAGGACGCCGAGGCCCCGATCTTCGACCTCGTCGACTACGGCGTCGTCGGTGACCTCTTCCAGGTCGTGCCGCAGCTGACCGAGGAGGTCAAGTCCCGCAAGGGCTGAGCCGCCACGCGCCATCCGGGCCCCCGTACGCCGTGCGTACGGGGGCCCGGTGCGTGGACAGTGGAAGCGGCTCTACGGGCACCGAGGGTGTTGACCTCGGTGGTGGGCGCGGATAGCGTCGTTCAACAGATTGTTGATTTCATTGGGGCGAGCCTGGAGGTAGTCGGATGGGGCAGCACGAGACGGTGGCCACCAGCCTCGCGGGCGCGGTGCGCGAGGAGATCGGGACCGCGCTCGCCGGCGTGGACGCGGAACTCGCCCGCCGCTTCCCCGGCGACTCCGGCACCCGCCAGCCCGTGCACACCGTCTACGTCCCCGGTGACGCCTTCGCCCCCGACACCGCCCGCTCCTGGGGCGACCAGGCACTGGACGCACTCGACCGGCACGCCCCCGACGCCGCCACCCTGGCCGGCGTCCTGGAGCTGGCCGACGACCTCGCGGAACCGGTCTACGAGCGGGTGCGCGCCAAGCTCGCACACGAACCGATCGAGGACCTCCGCATCGACTTCGAGGACGGCTACGGGCAGCGCCCCGACGCCGAGGAGGACGAAACGGCCGCGCGCGCCGCGAGGTTGGTGGCCCGGGCGTGCGCCGAGGGGAGCGCGCCGCCGTACATCGGCATCCGCATGAAATGCATGGAGGCCGCCGTACGCGACCGGGGCATCCGCACGCTCGACATCTTCCTCACCGGACTGGCCGAGGCGGGTGGCCTGCCCGAAGGACTCGTCCTCACCCTCCCCAAGGTCACCTACGCCGAGCAGGTCACCGCGATGGCGCGGCTCTGCGAGGAGTTCGAGAAGGCCCGCGGGCTGGAATCGGGGCGGATCGGGTTCGAGATCCAGATCGAGACCACCCAGTCCATCCTCGGCCCCGACGGCCGGGCCACCGTCGCCCGGATGATCGACGCCGCCGAGGGGCGCGCCACCGGGCTGCACTACGGCACGTTCGACTACAGCGCCTCCTGCGGCGTCAGCGCTGCGTACCAGTCCATGGACCACCCCGCCGCCGACCACGCCAAGGCCGTCATGCAGGTCGCTGCCGCGGGCACCGGCGTACGGCTCTCCGACGGCTCCACCAACGTCCTTCCCGTCGGCCCCACTTCACGGGTCCACGACGCCTGGCGGCTGCACCACCGGCTCGTACGCCGGTCGTTGGCCCGCGCCTACTACCAGGGCTGGGACATGCACCCCGGCCACCTGCCCACCCGCTACGCCGCCGTCTACGCCTTCTACCGCGAAGGCCTGGAGCAGGCCGCGGCCCGACTCGCCGCGTACGTCAACCGCGCGGGCGGCGACGTCATGGACGAGCCCGCCACGGCGAAGGCGCTGAGCGGCTACCTGCTGCGCGGGCTCGACTGCGGGGCGGTCGACGTCGCCGAGGTGGCACGCCTCACCGGGCTGACCCGGCTCGAACTGGACCGGCTGGCGGGTCGGCCCACCAAGCACTGAGCCCGGAGCCCCCAGCACCTCGGAGCGCCCCCTAGGCTGTGGTCCGCGGATTCGGCCGCGTAGGAGTGGCCTTGTGAGAGCGGCCTTGTGAGGCCGCGGCGAGGAGTGGGGCGGCGTGTCATCGGGGGAGAACGGGTACCAGGGCGCGGCCGACGGTAACGGTGGCGCGGGGCGGCTGCTCGCCGGGCGCTAGGGCGTGGCCGCGGCGGTTGTGTTGGTCGCGGGCGGGGTGACGGCCGCGGTGGTGATGAACGGTAGAGGGCCGGGCAAGAAGGCCGACGACATCGCCGTCGCGGTGAGGGCGGGGTCGACTCCGGCGGCTCGGCCAGCGGCAGCGGCGGCAACCCGCCCCCGGCCCCGGTGTGCCACGGCGTCGGCGGCGGCAAGTACAACTGTGAGGTGTGGCGCACCGCCAAGTCCTATGACGGGGCGGGCAACGAGGCCGGCATGAGGGCGGCCGTCGGCGACTACAGCGCGTCCGCTGGGGGCGGGAGTTCGCCTGAGCCTCGGG
>NZ_LIQY01000020.1 GCF_001418495.1 Streptomyces pathocidini
TGCGCACGCCGAGCACGGTGCGCTCGCGCAGCCCGGTGAGGAAGGCGCTCTGCACCGGGCCGAGGGAGCGGGTGAAGGGGAACTCGACGACGAGGGGGGCGGTGAGCACGTCGGGCATGGGTGTCTCTCCTTCTCGGGGCGGCGCCGGGGAGCGTGACGGCGGCGCGGCCGGTGTGGTCGGTGCGGTTGGGCCGGTGCGGCTCGCAGGCAGCGGGCGTCACGCCCGGCGGTAGACGGGGGCGCGCTTCTCGGCGAACGCCCGGGAGCCCTCCTTGGCGTCGGCGGTGTCGAAGATGGGCCAGCCGCGCTCCAGTTCGCGCCGGAGCCCCTCGGTCTCGGTGAGGTCGGCGCTCTCGTACACGCTGGCCTTGACAGCCTCGACGGCGAGCGGGCCGTTGGCGTTGACCAGCTCCGCGATCTCCAGCGCCCGGTCCAGGGCGGTGCCTTCGGGGACGACGGAGCCGACGAGGCCGATGCGCTCGGCCTCCCGGGCGGTGTACGGGCGGCCGGTCAGCAGCATCTCCAGGGCGTGGGTGCGCGGGACCTGCCGGGCGAGGCGGACCGTGGAGCCGCCGATGGGGAACAGGCCGCGGCGCACCTCGTAGAGACCGAAGGTGGCGCTCTCGCCCGCCACCCGGATGTCGGTGCCCTGCAGGATCTCGGTGCCGCCGGCCACGCAGTGGCCCTCGACCGCGGCGATCACGGGTTTGCGGGGGCGGTGGTGGCGGAGCATCGCCTTCCAGTGCAGGTCGGGGTCGGCCTTCAGCCGGTCGCGGTACTGCTCGCCCGCCATGCCCTTCCCCGCGAGGGCCTTGAGGTCCATGCCCGCGCAGAAGGCGCCGCCCGCGCCGGTGAGCACGATCGACCGGATGCCGTCGTCCTCGTCGGCCGCCAGCCACCCGTCGTACAGGCCGACGAGCATCGGCAGTGACAGCGCGTTCCTGGCCTCCGGCCGGTTGAGGGTGAGTACCAGGGTGGCGCCCTCGCGCCGCACCGCCAGATGTTCGGTCCCGCCCATGACAGTCCTCCCGTCTCAAGACCTAGAACAGGTTGCAGGAGGCGGGAGCCCAGTTCAATAGTTTTCTGACCCTCAGTCAGATTTCTTGCGCGGGAGGCCTTCCGCCCTGTGGCGCCGGGGGTTCTAATGGCCGCCGAGCCGACGGTTCCCGGTCATCCCAGGGGCGCCCCGGGCAGGAGGAGACGTGGAGTTCAACCTTGCCGACCTCTTCGAGTCGGTCGTCGACGCGGTCCCGGACCGCGAGGCGCTGGTGTATGTCGACCACCCCGGGACGGGGGCCGAGCGGCGGCTGACCTACGCGGAGCTGGACGCGGCGGCCAACCGGATCTCCCACCACCTGGCGGGCAGCGGACTGGCGCCGGGCGAGCACGTCGGACTGCACCTCTACAACGGGGTCGAATACCTCCAGACCGTGCTGGCCTGCGTGAAGGCCCGGCTCGTACCGGTAAACGTCAACTACCGCTATGTGGAAGACGAGTTGGTGTACCTCTACCGGGACGCCGACCTGGCCGGGCTGGTCTTCGACGCCGAGTTCACCGGCCGGGTCGCCGCCGCCCTGCCGCAGACAGCGAAGCTGCGCCACCTCGTACGAGTGGGCACCGCGCCCGCCTCGGCGGCCGAACCGTCCATCGAGCCGGTGGACTTCGCGGCGGCCGAGGCGGCGGGCCCGCCCTCGCGGGGCTTCGGGCCGCGGTCCGGCGACGACCAGTTCATCATCTACACCGGCGGCACCACCGGCATGCCGAAGGGCGTCATGTGGCGCCAGGAGGACCTGTTCTTCGCGGGGATGGGCGGCGGCGCGCCGACCGGCGAGCCGGTGGCGCGCCCCGAGGAGCTGGCCGAGCGGGTGGCGGCCGGTGGCGACGGGATCACCTTCTTCCCCACCGCGCCGCTGATGCACGGCACGTCCACACTGACCGCGTTCATCGGCTTCAACTTCGGGCAGCGGGTGGTGATCCACCGCAAATACGTGCCGGAGGAGGTGCTGCGGACGATCGAGCGGGAGAAGGTCTTCAGCGTCTCCCTCGTCGGCGACGCGATGCTGCGGCCGCTGATCGACGCGCTGTCGGGCCCGCTCAAGGGCACCGACACCTCCTCGCTGTTCAGCGTCAGCAGTTCGGGCGCGGTCCTGTCCGAGACGGTGCGCGCGCAGTTCCGCGCGCTGGTGCCGAACGCCATGCTGCTCAACAACTTCGGCTCCTCCGAGTCGGGCTTCAACGGCACCGCGACCGAGGACTCCGGCCCCGAGAAGGGGTTCCGCATCCGGGTCAACCCCCGTACGCGGGTGGTGGATCCGGTCACGCTGGAGCCGGCCGCGGCGGGCGAGCCGGGGCGCGTGGCCCAGCGCGGGAACGTGCCGCTCGGCTACTACAACGACCCGAAGAAGACGGCCGAGACCTTCTTCGAGTCGGACGGCGAGCGGTGGGTGCTGCTCGGCGACATGGCGACCGTCGACGAGGAGGGCTTCGTGACCGTGCTCGGCCGGGGCTCGCAGTGCATCAACACCGGGGGCGAGAAGGTCTATCCGGAGGAGGTCGAGCAGGCGCTCAAGGCGCATCCGGATGTGTACGACGCGCTGGTGGCGGGCGTACCGGACGCGACCTGGGGGAACCGGGTCGCGGCCGTGGTGGAGCTGCGCGAGGGCGCGCCGGAGCCGACCCTGAAGGAGATCCAGACGCACTGCCGCACTCGCCTGGCGGGCTACAAGATCCCCCGCTCCCTGGTCGTCGCCCCGCGCATCCAGCGCTCCCCCAGCGGCAAGGCGGACTACCGCTGGGCGCGTGCGGTCGCGTCGGGCCGTCCAGTGTGAGGCTCACCCCGTCGTGGGTCGGGGGCGTACCGACAGTCGGGCAGCGACCCCTCGCAGCTCCGAAACGGTTGACTGTGCGCCGCCTAGTCGCCCCCGGCGACCACCAGGTGCTCTCCTTCGAAGACGCCCAGCCGTTCCCGATACAGCTCGATCGGGACGCCGTTCGGATCGCGCAGATACAGGCTGCCGTCCGCCCCGCGATCCGGGCCCACGTACGCGATCCCGGCCGCGTCGAGGGCGCGGCGCGCCGCCTCGAACTGCTCGTCGCCCACCGACAGGGCGAGGTGCTGGACCCCGCCGAGGGTCTCGGAGAACGGCGGGTGGTCGTGGCCCGGGAAGTCGAAGAAGCCGAGCAGGTTGCCGTGTCCGATGTCGAAGAAGAAGTGCGTCGAACCGCGGTAGTCCCGGTTCTCCACGATCTCGACCAGCGGGAAGCCCAGGAACTCCTGGTGGAACCGGATGGTCTCCTCGACGTCCCGGCAGATGAACGCGATGTGGTGAATGCCCCGGGCGGCGGACGCTGGCCGCTCGCGCTCCGCGCGTAGATAGCGCTTGCGAAGCTCCTCCCGCTGCGCCCGTACGGCCTCCAGTTCGGCTCCCTCCGGCTGAGGCATGCCGACCACCCTTCCCACGCTCGCGAATGTTGCGTCCTCAACTATCGAGTATCCCGCTTCCGGTCCGGCATGCAACATCCATAAACGCGCCAATCTCCCGCGATGTCCGCCTCGCGGGAGACCGGCCTGAAATGAGAGCGCTCACATCGCGCGCTCGCGCCCCTCCCAGTACGGCTCGCGCAGCCGCCGCTTGTAGAGCTTGCCGTTGGGATCGCGGGGCATGACCGCGATGAAGTCGACGCTCTTGGGGCGCTTGTACCCGGCGAGCCGCTGCTCGCAGTGGGCCAGGATCTCCACGGCCAGCTCATCGCCCGGCTCACGCCCCGCCACCGGTTCCACGACCGCCTTGACCTCCTCGCCCCAGTCCTCGTGCGGCACCCCGAAGGCCGCGGCGTCCGCGACGGCGGGATGGGTGAGGAGCGCGGACTCGATCTCGGCCGGGTAGATGTTGACCCCGCCCGAGATGATCATGTCGATCTTGCGGTCGCGGAGGTAGAGGTAGCCGTCCTCGTCGAGCAGGCCGAGGTCGCCGACCGTGAAGAAGTCGCCGATCCGGTTCTTCCGCGTCTTGCCCTCGTCCTTGTGGTAGCTGAAGCCGCCGGTGCTCATCTTCATGTAGACGGTGCCGAGTTCGCCCGCGGGCAGCCGGTTGCCGCCGTCGTCGAAGATCGCCAACTCGCTGATCGGCCAGGGCCTGCCGACCGTGCCGGGCTTCTTGAGCCAGTCCTCTGCGGTGGCGAACGCCCCGCCGCCCTCGCTCGCCGCGTAGTACTCCTCGACACACCTCCCCCACCAGTCGATCATCGCCCGCTTGACGTGGTCCGGGCAGGGCGCTGCGCCGTGGATCGCATGCCGCATCGAGGACACGTCGTAGGCGTTCCTGACCTCCTCGGGCAGGGCGAGCAGGCGGTGGAACTGGGTGGGGACCATGTGGGTGTGCGTGCAGCCATGGGCGTCGATCAGGCGCAGCATCTCCTCGGGCGTCCACTTGTCCATGAACACGAGCCGGTGGCCGATGTGCAGGGACGAGGCGGCGAACTGGAGCACGGCGGTGTGGTAGAGCGGCGAGCAGACCAGGTGGACGTTGCCCTCGAACGGCAGGATGCCGAAGAAGCGCAGGAAGCCGCCGAGATGGACCTCCTCGGGCAGCTTGCCCGGGAGCGGGCGGCGGATGCCGCGCGGGCGGCCGGTCGTGCCGGAGGTGTAGTTCATCACCCAGCCCGACTCGCGGTCCGCGGGCGGCGACTCGCGCTGCCCAGCGAGGAGTTCGGCGTACGGCCGGAAGCCGTCGATCCCGCCCACCGCGTACAGCCGCTCCCCCGGCAGCCCGGCCTCGTCGGCCGCCGCGGCGGCCTGCGCGCCGAACCGCTCGTGGGCGATGAGCACCTTCGCGCCGGAGTCGGCCACGATCCAGGCGATCTCGGGCCCCACGAGGTGGTGGTTGACGGGCACGAAGTACCACCCGGCCTGGGCGGCGGCGAGATACGCGGTGAGGAACTCGACGCTGTTGGGCAGCACGGCGGCGAACGCGTCGCCGCGTTCGAGACCGGCCGCGCGCAGCCCGTGCACGAGCCGGTTGCACGCGGCGTGCAGCCGGGCCGCCGTCCACTCCTCGCCGTCGGGCGCGACGAGTACGGGGCGGTCCGGGTCCTGGGCGGCCTGCGCCCAGAAGCCGTGGGGCGGTTGGGCATGGGCTGTGCTCGCCTGGGACATGGTGGCGCTCCCCTCAGAGACGTCCGGCAATGCGGTTGACGCGGTCGACGGCGCGCTCGAACCCTCGCGTCAGGTCGTCGAACACGGCCCGCACGCTGCGCTCGGAGTTCATCGAGCCGACGATCTGCCCGACCGGCGTGCCGAGCAGCGGCTCGACCTCGTACTTCTGGATGCGGGAGACGGCGTCGGCGACGAGCAGGCCCTGCAGCGGCATGGGCAGCGTGCCGGGGCCCGCCGGGTCGTCCCAGGCGTCGGTCCACTCGGTGCGCAGCTGGCGGGCGGGCTTGCCGGTGAGCGCCCGGGAGCGGACGGTGTCGCCGGAGCCGGCCGCCAGGATCTTGCGGATGAGGGCCCTGGAGGGGAGTTCGGCCTCCTGGACCGTGAGCCAGACGGAGCCGAGCCAGACGCCCTGGGCGCCGAGCGCGATCCCGGCGGCGATCTGCTCGCCGCTGCCGATGCCGCCCGCAGCGAGCACCGGGAGCGGGTCGACGGCACGTACGACCTCGGGCGTGAGGACCATGGAGGCGATCTCGCCGGTGTGGCCGCCGGCCTCGTACCCCTGGGCGACGACGATGTCGATGCCCGCCTCGGCATGGCGCCGGGCGTGCTTGGCGCTGCCGGCCAGGGCGGCGACGAGGATTCCGTGGTCGTGGGCGCGGGCGATGACGTCGGCGGGCGGGGAGCCGAGGGCGTTGGCGAGGAGCTTGATCGGGTAGTCGAAGGCGACGTCGAGCTGAGAGCGGGCGACCTGTTCCATCCAGCCGGTGATGCGCCAACCGGAGGCCTCGCCCTCGGCGAGTTCGGGTACGCCGTGCCGGGCGAGGACGTCCTTGACGTACTGCCGGTGGGTCTCCGGGATCATCGCCTCGACATCGGCCTCGCTGACTCCCTCGACCTTCCTGGCGGGCATCACGACGTCCAGGCCGTAGGGCGCGCCGCCGGTGTGCTCCTGCATCCAGTCGAGGCTGCGGGCCAGCTCGCCGGGCGCGGCGTAGCGGACCGCGCCGAGCACGCCGAATCCGCCCGCCCTGCTGATGGCGGCGGCCACGGCGGGAAAGGGCGTGAAGCCGAATATGGCGTGGCGGACTCCCAGTTCCTTGCTCAGCTCCGTCTCCATGGGCGCAGGATGCCGCAGCGGGCGGGGAGAGGGAAGAGATTTTCTGATGCTGCGTCAGATTCTTGGGGTGTTCCGCGTCCTTGACACGCCTCCGGCGCCGGAAGAAAGTTCCGTGGTCGGATCGAGCGGCCGAAAGATATTTTCAGGAGGTCCCCGTGAAGCGGCGTCACTTCGGAGCCGGAGTCCTGGCGCTCGGCGGAGCGATCCTCCTCGCCGACGGCGCGGTGCCGTCGGCGGCGCACGCCGACGACGCGGGGGGCACCCCTGGCACAGGCTCCACCGGCGCGTCCGGCCACCGCACTCTGCGCCGCGGCTCCCCGTCGAGCGCGGGCCTCCTGAAGTCCCACCTGGACCGCATGGTCACCGACGCCCGCGCGTTCCTCGGCCCCTCCCCCAAGTACCCGTACTACCCGGGCGCGGTGCTGCTCGCGGGGCGCGGAAGCACGGTCGCGCTGGAGGAGTCCATCGGGTACGCGGTCCGCTACTCCGCCTACGACGAGGCGTCCGACAGCGGCGTCGAACTCTCCGCCGCACAGCGGATCACCATGTCCCCGGACACCGTCTTCGACCTCGCCTCCGTCACCAAGCTGTTCACCTCCATCCTGGCCGTGCAGGCGATCGAGCGCGGCGAACTGGCGCTGGAGGCGCCCGTGGCCTCCTACGTCCCGGAGTTCGGCGCCGCGGGCAAGCAGGACATCACCGTGCGCCAGCTGCTCACCCACACCTCGGGCTTCCGGCCGGAGCTGAAGTTCTTCGACGAGCCGACCTGGGAGGACAAGCTCCGACTCCTCTGGGACGAGGCCCCGTTGCACCCGCCCGGCAGCACCTACCTCTACTCCGACCTCAACCTCATCGCCCTCCAGTTCGTACTGGAGCGGATCACTGGCAGGAAGCTGGACACACTGCTGCACGAGGACGTCACCGGGCCGCTGGGCATGACGTCCACCTGCTACAACCCGCCCGCCTCCTGGACGGCCCGGGTCGCCGCCACCGAGGACCAGCGCAAGCCGTGGGCCCGGGTGGACCGCGGGCTGGTGTGGGGCGAGGTGCACGACGAGAACGCGTGGTCCTTCGGCGGCGTCGCCGGACACGCGGGCGTGTTCTCCTGCGCCTGGGACCTGGCGGTGCTCTGCCGGACGCTGCTCAACCGCGGGGCGTACGGCACGGCGCGCATCCTGGAACCCGAGTCGGTGGACCTGATGTTCACCGACTTCAACACCGACTTCCCCGGCGACGAGCACGGGCTCGGCTTCGAGCTCTACCAGCACTGGTTCATGGGCGCGATGGCCACCCCCCGTACGGCCGGGCACACCGGGTTCACGGGCACCTCGATCGTGCTCGACCCGACCACCGACTCCTTCCTCGTGCTGCTGTCCAACTCCGTGCATCCGTGCCGCGACTGGCGCACCGGCAGCGCGCCCCGGGTGGCCGCGGGGAACAACATGGCGCGGGCCGTTCCCGTACGCCCCTCGCGCGGCGGCGAGGCCTGGTTCGCGGGCATGGCCGCCGACCGGACGGCCACGCTGACCCTGCCCGCCGTCCCGCTCTCCGGCCTCGCGCTGGACGGGCTCCCATCGGGCGGGCTCCCGTTGGGGCTCCCATCAGGCGGGCTCGCGCTGGACGGGCTCGTTTCGGGCGGCGCGGAGCCGCGGCTGCGCTGCGCGCTGTGGTGGGACACCGAGCCGGGCGCGGACCAGTTGCGGCTGGAGGCCAACTCCGGGGAGAACGAGGAGGGCTGGGAGCCGGTGCCGTTCACCACCACCGCCCCCGGCGGCTCCCCCGTGCACCACCCCGACGGCACCGCGACGGGCTGGTCGGGGCGGGTCTGGCACGAGCTGGTCGCGGACCTGGACGACTGGCGCGGCCGGCACGTACGGCTGCGCTGGCGGTACGCGACCGACACCCTCTACGTGGGGCGCGGGGTGTACGCGGACCGGATCCGGGTGGAGGACGGCGAGCGCACCCTCTTCGACGACACGCGCCCGGCCGACGCCGCGCGCGTGGACCTGTCGGGCTGGACCCGCTCAAAGGACTGAGACCTCCGGAACCGCCTCCCGGCGAGCCCGTGGGCGGCTGGGGGCGGTCCCGAAGGGGACGGCTCGGTACCGTCCGAAGGACCGAAGTCTCCGGGACCGCCTACTCCCCCAGCACCGCCATCGCCGCGTTGTGCCCCGGAATCCCGCTCACGCCCCCGCCGCGCACCGCGCCCGCGCCGCACAGCAGCACGTTGGCGTGCGCGGTCTCCACACCCCAGCGGCCCGTTGCCTCGGTCGCGTACGGGAACGCCAGGTCGCGGTGGAAGATGTTGCCGCCGGGCAGCCCCAGGTCGCGCTCCAGGTCCAGCGGGGTCTTCGCCTCGATACACGGCCTGCCGTCGGCGTCGGCCGCCAGGCAGTCGGCGATCGGCTCGGCCAGGCACGCGTCCAGCTGGGCGAGCGTGGACTTCAGCAACTCCTCGCGTACGGCGTCGTTGTCGCGCTCGAAGAGCCGGGCGGGCGTGTGCAGCCCGAAGAGCGTCAGGGTCTGGTAGCCGCGCTCGACCAGGTCGGGGCCGAGGATGGACGGGTCGGTGAGCGAGTGGCAGTAGATCTCGGACGGCGGGGCGGCGGGCAGCTCGCCCGCGGCGGCCTGCCGGTAGGCCTCGGCCAACTGCCCGTAGCCCTCGGCGATATGGAAGGTCCCGGCGAACGCGGCGCGCGGGTCGGCACCGCGGTCGCGCAGCCTGGGCAGCCGCTTGAGCAGCATGTTCACCTTCAGCTGCGCACCCTCGGGCCGCCGCGCCGGCGCCGCCTCCTCACCGAGCAGCCGGGCCAGGGTGTGCGGGGCGGCGCCGACGAGCACATGCCGGGCGCCGACCGTGCCCTCGCCGTCGGGGCCCTGGTACGTGACCTCGGCACGCGTGCCGTCGGTCGCCAGCGCGGTGGCCTCGTGGCCGGTGACGATCTCCGCGCCCGCTGTACGGGCGGCGCCCGCGAGGGCATCGGTGAGCGCGCCCATGCCGCCGACCGGCACGTCCCAGTCGCCGGTGCCGCCGCCGATCACGTGGTAGAGGAAGCAGCGGTTCTGCCGCAGCGACGCGTCGTGCGCGTCGGCGAACGTGCCGATGAGGGCGTCGGTGAGGACCACACCGCGTACGAGGTCGTCCGCGAAGGAGGTCTCGATCGTCTCGCCGATCGGCCGCTCGAACAGCGCCTGCCAGGCGGCCTCGTCGCCCACCCGCTCGCGCAGCGCGTCCCGGGACGGCAGCGGCTCGGTGAGCGTCGGAAAGATCCGCTCGGCGAGCCTCCCCGTCATCCCGTAGAAGTCCTGCCAGGCCTCGAACTCCCGGTCCGAGCCGGTCAGCCGGGCGAACGCCTCGCGTGTGGCGGCCGGGCTGCCGTTGTCGACCAGCAGCCCGGTGGGCCGCCCGTCCCGCACGGCGGGGGTGTACGAGGACACGGTCCGCTTCCGCACCACGAAGCTCAGCCCCAGGTCCCGCACGATCTTCCGCGGCAGCAGGCTGACGAGATACGAGTAGCGCGACAACCGGGCATCCACCCCGGCGAACGGCCGAGTGGAAACCGCGGCCCCACCGGTCCGCCCAAGCCGCTCCAGCACGAGCACGCTCCGCCCGGCCCGAGCGAGATAGGCGGCAGCGGTGAGCCCGTTGTGCCCCCCGCCGACGATCACCACGTCATAGAAACCCTTGGCACCCATGCCTCTTCGTAGCACGTCAGAGGGGTACGCGGCGAGAGCCGGAGCCCGGCCCACGCGACGAGGAGACCACCCCGGGCGAGCTGGACGGCGAACGACCGCCGCACGCCGCCCAGCACCGATGCCGCCCACTTCAACTCCTCCGGCGAAAGCCCGGAAACTCCTCCCGCCACAAAGACAAGCAACCGGCCCGGCAGGGCCGAACGCACACCAGGCGTCGGGCGCAGTCTCGGCAGGAACAGAGACGATGACGGCCCGTCGGGCCCGTCCGGCGCGGGCGAACGCCCGCAGCGCGCGGGGCCGAGGCCCACCCGCTCACGCCCGCTCGCGGGCCGTCGCCACCGCCTCGCGGGCGGACCCCCGGTGGACCGGGCCGTGGCCCGGCAGCAGGACGTCGGCGTCGAGGCGTTCCAGCGCGGAGAGGGACTCCAGCGCCATGGCGCGGTCCGTGTCGAACATCGCCGGGAGCAGCTGCGGCCCTCGGCGAGGCGCGGTCGGGTGGGCGGTCATCAGCGCGTCGCCGGTGACCAGCACGCCCGCCTGCGGCAGGAAGAACGCGCAGTGCCCGTCCGTATGGCCCGGCGTGGCCACCGGAACGGGCCGCCCGGGCAGGTCGAGCGGCCCCGCCTCCCCCGGCAGGGGCCGCGGCTTCGACACGGGCGTCTCGCTCTTCCCACCCGCCCGCAGCGCCCGCACCGCCCATGGGAGTACGCCCGGCCGC
>NZ_LIQY01000200.1 GCF_001418495.1 Streptomyces pathocidini
CCCTCCCCCCCCTCGGACTCCGTCCGGCGGGAGCCCAGCAGTGCTGAACGCCTGGCCGCAACCGGCCTATTCGCGCCGCAGCAGATACGTGTCCATGATCCAGCCCTTGCGTTCGCGGGCCTCCGCTCGGGTCCTCACGATGCGGTCCGCCACCTCCGGCAGAGGGCCCGAGATCAGGATCTCGTCCGGGGTGCCCACGTACGCGCCCCAGAAGATGTGCAGGTCCTCGTCGCGGTAGCGGGTGAAGGCCTGGTGGGCGTCGAGCATGACCACCACGTCGTCGGCGTCCGCCGGGAGGCCCTCGGACAGGCGGCGGCCGGTGGTGATCCGAACCGGTCGGCCCACCTGGTTCAGGCCCGTGCGGTGCCTGGCCGCCAGTGCCGAGACGCTGCTGACGCCGGGCACCACCTCGTAGTCGAAGGCGACCGCGCCCCGGGCGAGGATGTCGTCCAGGATGCCGATCGTGGAGTCGTACAGCGCCGGATCGCCCCACACCAGGAAGGCCCCGCGCTCGCCTTCCGCCAACTCCTCGCGGATCAGGCGCTCGCAGATGTCGGCGCGGCGCTGCCGCCAGTCCCCGACCGCGGGCGAGTAGGCGGGAGTCGGGGCAGTGCGGTCCCGCTCCGGGTCCCGCGCCTGGACCACCCGGTACGGCCGGTCCCCGGCGTGCTCGGCGAGGATCGCGCGGCGCAACTCGACCAGATCCGCCTTCTCTTCGCCCTTGTCCAGGATGAAGAAGACGTCGGCCGAGGCGATCGCCTTCACGGCCTGCAGGGTCAGATGGTCGGGGTCGCCCGCCCCGATCCCGATGACGAGGATCCTTCGCACGGCCCCGAGTCTGCCGCATGGGTGGCCGGGCCAACGAACCAGGTTGCCGGGCTGGCGAACTCGGGCGGCCGGGCAGGCGAACCCGCTTGATGCGGTCATCGAACTCGGGTGGCGCGGCCAACAAATTTGGGTGGTGCGGCCATCGAAGGAGGTCAAGGTCACATCAGAGCGGTCTGCTGCTCAGGGGGCAACTCCCCTAGCCTTCCCCCATGACGGTCCTGCCTGACGACGGGCTGTCCCTGGCCGCCGAATTCCCGGATGCGACCCGCGAGCAGTGGCAGCGCCTCGTCGAAGGCGTGCTGCGCAAGTCGGGTGCAAGCGACGTCTCGGGCACGGCCGCCGAGGACGCCCTTTCGACCCCGCTCCAGGACGGGCTCACCACCCGCCCCCTCTACACCGCCGAGGACGCCCCCGCCGAGCAGTCCGGCTACCCGGGCTTCCCGCCGTACGTGCGCGGAGGCAGGGCGGAAGGGACCGCGCCGACCGGCTGGGACGTGCGCCAGCGTCACGCCCACCCCGACCCGAAGCGGACGAACGAGGCCCTGCTCGCCGACCTGGAGAACGGCGCCACCTCGATCTGGCTGGCCGTGGGCGGGACCGGAGTTCCCCTGTCCGGCCTCGCCGACGCCCTCAAGGACGTCTACCTGGACCTGGCCCCCGTCGCCCTCGAACCCGGCGCCGCCTTCGAAGAAGCTGCGGACGCGCTCTTCCGGCTGTACGAGCGGCGCGGCGTGGCCCCGGAGGCCGCACTCGGCACCCTCGGCGCCGACCCGCTCGGCCTGGCGGCCCGCACCGGCCAACACACCGACCTCGTACGGCGGTCCGCGGCAGCCGCCGCGCTCGCCGTCCGCTGCGACCGCGAACTCCCGGGCGTACGCGCCCTGGTCGCGGACGCCCTGCCGTACCACGAGGCCGGGGCCTCGCCCGCCGAGGAGCTGGGCTGCTCGCTCGCCACCGGCGTCGCCTACCTGCGCGAACTGACCGCCGCCGGGCTGTCCGTCGACGCGGCCTGCGCACAGCTGGAGTTCCGCTACGCGGCCACCGCCGACCAGTTCCTCACCATCGCCAAGCTCCGCGCCGCACGTCGCCTGTGGGCCCGCGTCGCGCAGGTCTGCGGCGCCGCGCCCGGCGCGGCGGCCCAGCGGCAGCACGCCGTCACCTCGGCGGTGATGATGACCCGCCGCGACCCGTGGGTGAACATGCTGCGCACCACCGTGGCGACCCTGGCCGCCGGGGTGGGCGGCGCGGACGCCGTGACCGTGCTGCCCTTCGACAACGCGATCGGCCTGCCCGACGACTTCGCCCGCCGCATCGCCCGCAACACCTCCTCGATCCTGCTGGAGGAGTCGCACCTGGCCCGGGTCATCGACCCGGCGGGCGGCTCCTGGTACGTCGAGCGGCTCACCGACGAACTCGCCCGCGCCGCCTGGTCCTGGTTCCAGGAGACCGAGCGCGCCGGAGGCCTGGCCGCCGCCCTCGGCTCCGGACTCGTACGCGACCGCATCGCCCGCACCTGGGAATCCCGCACCGAGGACCTCGCCCACCGCCGCGAACCCGTCACCGGCGTCAGCGAGTTCCCGCACCTCGCCGAGGCGCCCGTGGAGCGCGAGCCCGCGCCCGCAGGCTCCTCCGGCGGCCTGCCGAAGGTCCGCCGCGACGAGGCGTACGAGGCGCTGCGCGCCCGCTCCGACGCGCACCTGGGCGCCACCGGCGCGCGCCCCCGCGTCCTCCTGGCCGCGCTCGGCCCGGCCGCCGCGCACACCGCGCGCGCCACCTTCGCCGCCAACCTCTTCCAGGCCGGCGGCATCGAGCCCGTGACCGCCGAGCCCGGCCGCACGCTCGAAGAGACCTACGCGGACAGCGGCGCCGCGGCCGCCTGCCTGTGCTCCAGCGACAGCGTGTACGCGGAGGAGGCCGAGGCCGCCGCGAGCGCGCTCAAGGCTGCGGGCGCGCCCCGCGTCTACCTCGCCGGACGGCCCGGCGAGCGGCGGGAGGCCTACGAGCGCGCCGGGGTCGACGCGTTCGTCTTCGCGGGCGCCGACGCGGTCGCGGTCCTGACGGCGGCCTTGGACGACATGGGAGTGGCGTGATGCACGGCAACGCGGGCGAACGGCCCGCCACCATCCCCGACTTCGCGGACGTCGAGCTGGGGCCCGCCGAGGCCCCGGCCACTGCCGACCAGTGGCGGGCCGCCGTGAAGGAGTCCACGGGCAAGGCCGACGACGATCTGCTGTGGGAGACCCCGGAGGGCATCGGCGTCAAACCCCTCTACACCGCCGACGACCTCACCGGGCTCGACTTCCTGTCGACCTACCCGGGCATCGCCCCGTACCTGCGCGGCCCGTACCCGACGATGTACGTCAACCAGCCCTGGACGATCCGCCAGTACGCCGGGTTCTCCACGGCCGAGGAGTCCAACGCCTTCTACCGCCGCAACCTCGCCGCCGGGCAGAAGGGCCTCTCCGTCGCCTTCGACCTGCCCACCCACCGCGGTTACGACAGCGACCACCCGCGCGTGACCGGCGACGTCGGCATGGCGGGCGTGGCGATCGACTCCATCTACGACATGCGGCAGCTCTTCGACGGCATCCCGCTGGACCGGATGAGCGTGTCGATGACGATGAACGGCGCGGTGCTGCCCGTACTCGCCCTCTACATCGTCGCCGCGGAGGAACAGGGCGTCGCGCCCGAGAAGTTGGCCGGGACCATCCAGAACGACATCCTCAAGGAGTTCATGGTCCGCAACACCTACATCTATCCGCCCGCGCCCTCGATGCGGATCATCTCCGACATCTTCGCGTACACCTCGCGGAGGATGCCGCGCTACAACTCCATCTCCATCTCCGGCTACCACATCCAGGAGGCCGGGGCCACAGCCGACCTGGAGCTGGCCTACACGCTCGCTGACGGGGTCGAGTACCTGAAGGCGGGCATCGCGGCGGGCCTGGACGTGGACGCCTTCGCGCCCAGGCTCTCCTTCTTCTGGGCGATCGGCATGAACTTCTTCATGGAGATCGCCAAGTTGCGCGCGGCCCGCCTGCTGTGGGCCAGGCTCGTGAAGGGCTTCGGCCCCCAAAGCCCCAAGTCGCTCTCCCTGCGCACCCATTCGCAGACCTCCGGCTGGTCGCTGACCGCGCAGGACGTGTTCAACAACGTCACCCGCACCTGTGTCGAGGCCATGGCGGCCACCCAGGGGCACACGCAGTCGCTGCACACCAACGCCCTCGACGAGGCGCTGGCCCTGCCGACCGACTTCTCCGCCCGGATCGCCCGCAACACCCAGCTGCTGCTCCAGCAGGAGTCCGGGACCTGCCGGGTCATCGACCCGTGGGGCGGCAGCGCGTACGTCGAGAAGCTGACCCACGACCTGGCCCGGCGCGCCTGGCAGCACATCGAGGAGGTCGAGGCCGCGGGCGGCATGGCCCGGGCCATCGACGCCGGGATCCCGAAGCTGCGCGTCGAGGAGGCCGCGGCCCGCACCCAGGCCCGTATCGACTCCGGGCGGCAGCCCGTCATCGGGGTCAACAAGTACCGCGTCGGCGGGGACGAGGACATCGAGGTCCTCAAGGTCGACAACTCGGCCGTGCGCGCCCAGCAGGTGGAGAAGCTGCGGCGGCTGCGCGCCGAGCGCGACGAGACCGCGTGCCGGAGCGCGCTGGACGCGCTGACCCGCGCCGCCGGGTCCGGGCCCGGCGCCGGCCTGGAGGGCAACCTGCTCGCCCTGGCCGTGGACGCGGCCCGCGCCAAGGCGACCGTCGGCGAGATCTCGGACGCCCTGGAGAAGGCGTACGGGCGCCACTCCGGCCAGATCCGTACCATCTCCGGTGTGTACAGGGAGGAAGCCGGGCCGTCGTCCGGGATCGAGCGGACCCGCGCGCTGGTGGACGCCTTCGAGCGCGAGGAGGGGCGCAGGCCCCGCATCCTGGTCGCCAAGATGGGCCAGGACGGGCACGACCGCGGCCAGAAGGTGATCGCCACGGCCTTCGCCGACCTCGGCTTCGACGTCGACGTCGGCCCGCTGTTCCAGACCCCCGCCGAGGTGGCGCGGCAGGCAGTGGAGGCCGATGTGCACATTGTCGGCGTCTCCTCGCTGGCGGCCGGGCACCTCACGCTGGTGCCCGCGCTGCGCGCGGAACTCGCCGCGCAGGGGCGCGAGGACATCACCGTCGTGGTCGGCGGGGTCATCCCGCCCCAGGACGTGGAGACGCTGAAGGAGATGGGCGCCGCCGCGGTCTTCCCGCCCGGCACCGTCATCCCGGACGCCGCCCACGACCTGCTGAGGACCCTCGCCGGGGCCCTCGGCCACGAGTGGTGAGGCAGCTGCCCGCATGGCCAGGACCATCGACATCGACGCGTACGCCAAGGGGGTCCTCGGCGGCTCGCGGGCGCACATCGCCCGCGCCATCACGCTCGTGGAGTCCACCCGCGCCGACCACCGGGAGCTGGCGCAGCGGCTGCTGATCGAGCTGCTGCCGCACGCCGGCGGGGCCCGGCGGGTCGGGATCAGCGGGGTGCCGGGAGTCGGCAAGTCGACTTTCATCGACGCGCTCGGCTCGCTGCTGACCGGGGAGGGCCACCGGGTCGCGGTCCTCGCCGTCGACCCGTCCTCCACCCGTACGGGCGGCTCCATCCTCGGCGACAAGACGCGGATGGAGCGGCTGGCCGCCGACCCGGCCGCGTTCGTACGGCCCTCGCCGAGCGCGGGCACCCTCGGCGGGGTCGCGCGCGCGACCCGCGAGTCGATGGTGGTCATGGAGGCGGCGGGCTACGACGTCGTGCTGGTGGAGACCGTCGGCGTCGGCCAGTCCGAGACGGCCGTCGCGAACATGGTCGACTCCTTCCTGCTGCTGTCGCTGGCACGCACCGGCGACCAGCTGCAGGGCATCAAGAAGGGCGTGCTGGAGCTGGCCGACGTCGTCGCCGTCAACAAGGCCGACGGCCCGCACGAGCGCGATGCCCGGTCCGCCGCCCGCGAACTCGCGGGCGCGCTGCGGCTGTTGCAGCCCGCGGACGCGGACTGGAACCCGCCCGTGCTGACGTGCAGCGCCCGCGAGAACACCGGCCTGGACGTGGTCTGGCAGCGGCTGGAACAGCACCGCAAGGTGCTGGAGGCAACCGGCCGCCTCGCCGGGAAGCGGCGCGGCCAGCAGGTGGACTGGACCTGGTCGATGGTCCGTGACCAGCTGCTGGCCGCGCTGCGCGAACACCCCGAGGTGCGCCGGGTCGCCCCGGAGCTGGAACAGCGGGTACGCGACGGCACGCTCACGGCGACGCTCGCCGCGGATGCCTTGCTGGCGGCGTTCCGGGGCTCTACGGGCTGAGGCGGATCCGGCACCGCCGGGCTCCGCCGTCCCGCTTGCTCGCCGTCGCGGCGGGAGATTCTATCGCCGCGGCGGCAAGCTCCGGTGGCTGGACGAGGCGCCCCCCGCGCCTCCCGGCCCGGCTGAGGCGCCCCCCGCCCGGTTAGCCTGAGATGCTTGTTGTGCCTGTTTCCAGGTGGCCGGCGAAGCGCTGGGTCCAGCTGGAGTCGCCGCTGACGGTGATGGTGAAGTCGTACCAGCCGTCGGAGACAGCGACCTGGTTGAAGAAGTCCTCCGTCGAGCCGCCCGCCGGGACGGTGTAGGTCCACGAGCCCGTCCGGTAGGCGTTCGCCTTGATGGTGAACGTCACCGAGGAACTGCCGGTGTTGCGCATCTTGAACCAGATCGCCAGCTTGCCGGTGCCCGACTCCACCGCGTACCGCGTGCTCACGAACGCGTCCTTGCCCGCGGTCGTCGCGTTGCCGGTGAAGCGGCGCAGGAAGCGGTTCGGCCCGTACATGCTGATGTCGTACTGGCCGTCGCCCGAGCCCGCGCCGACGTTGAAGAAGTCCTCTTGGGACGTGCCCGGGCCGGCCGTGTACTGCCACGGGGTCCGGCTGCGGTACGCGTTGGGGTGGATGGAGAAGTGCGCGGACTGCTTCGCCGGGGTCCCGATGTTCTCCATCTTGAACCAGGTCTTCATGGTCGTGCCGCTGATCTCCAGCCGGTCCAGCCAGCCGTTGGCCTGGTATGGCAGCGCCCTCGCGGGCCGGGTACCGGACTCCTGCGCGGGCAGCGCGTTGGTGGTGGGGACCGGGTCGGGCACGCCGCTGCACGCGCTGCCGATCGCGGCGGTCGCGGGCAGCGAGGGCAGCCCGTTCACGGGCGAGGAGAAGTCGAAGACGCTGGTCAGGTCGCCGCACACCGTGCGCCGCCAGGCGCTGATGTTGGGGGAGTTGGCGGGCTTGCCTATCGCCGCGGTCCACTTCTCCAGGAAGCGGATGACGGAGGTGTGGTCGAAGACCTCGGAGTTCACCCAGCCGCCGCGGGTCCACGGCGACACCACGAGCATCGGGACGCGGAAGCCCAGGCCGACCGGCTTGCCGCCGATGACGAGCTCGTCGGCGGTGCCGCTCGGCGGGATCGGCGGCGGCACGTGGTCGAAGAAGCCGTCGTTCTCGTCGTAGTTGAGGAACAGCACGGTGGAGTTGAAGACGGCGCTGTCGGCGTTGAGCGCCTTCATCAGCTGGTTGATGAAGTGGTGGCCGTCGCCGGGCGTGGAGCCGGAGGGGTGCTCGGAGAACGCCTGGTTGGTCACCACCCACGACACCTGCGGCAGGGTCCCGGCCACCACGTCCGCCCGGATGGCGTCGATGATGGCGTCCTGCGTCGGCTTGGTGCCGGGCACGTCGGCCACCCCGCGGTCGTACAGCGGGTTGCCGGGGCCGGCGTTGGCGAACTGGGTGAAGTACTCCAGGGCGTTGTCGCCGTAGTTGTCGTTCTGGCGGTTGTAGACCCGCCAGCTCACCCCCGCGTCCTGGAGGTTCTCCGCGTAGGTCTTCCACGTGCAGCCGGTCAGGTCGCCACCGTTGTTGTGGCTGCTGTCGATCTTCCCGCTCCACAGGAAGGCGCGGTTGGGGCCCGTGCCGGTCAGCGAGGAGCAGAAGTAGGAGTCGCAGATGGTGTAGTTGTCGGCCAGTGCGTAGAAGAACGGGATGTCGGTGCGGTCGAGGTAGCCCATCGTGTGCTTGCCGCCGGCGCCGGCCACGAAGTTGTCCAGCAGCCCGCCGTTCCAGCAGTTGTGCTGCGTGGTCCAGTCGTGCCCGAGGCCGGGCGCGCAGTGCGGTACGAGGCTGGCGTCGCCGCCGACGCCCTCACGCAGCGAGTACGGGTACTGGCGTCCCGTGCCATTGGGCTGGTTGAAGACCGAGTAGCCGCCGTTCAGCAGCATCGAGCTGCGGTCGGAGAAGCCGCGTACGCCCTTCAGCTTGCCGAAATAGTGGTCGAAGCTGCGGTTCTCCTGCATGAGGATCACCACGTGCTGGACGTCCTTGATCGTCCCGGTCGCGGCACTGGCCTCGGTCGCCGCGCCGAGCTGTACGGCGGGGGCCACCGCCGCCCCGGCCGCCGCGCCCGCTCCGATGACGAACTTTCTTCGACTGATCGGCGTCATCGCCAACCTCCGTCTTCCATGGCCCCGTCGGCCCGGTCGTGAACCGGGGCAGCATGGCACGGAGGTATGGAGGGTGGGTACTGGTGATTTGGTGAACGTCCGGTAAAGGTCTGGTCGGTAACCATTGAGTGGGGCGGTGCCCTGTGGCGTCGGACGACGTCAGAACAGATGGATCGCCAAGTGCCCCAGCGGCAGACCCAGTTCCCACGCCGGCGTCCAGACCTTTGGATCGCTGTCCGCGTCCTCGTCCTCTTCCCGGAGGTCGTCCGGGTCCCGCAGGAACACGCCGTCCAGGTCGGCCGCCAGCAGCTCGGTGTCCTCCAGCCACCGCCAGGCCGCCAGCGCCAGGGCCAGGTCGGGACTCGACGGCACCCGGCCGCGGTCCTCCTCGATGAGCCGCTCCAGCCGGTCGCGGACCCACTCCTGCCACGGCCTGCCGTGCGCCGTCAGCGACAGCCAGTCCTCCAGCTGCGAGATGACGCGGATGCCGGACAGCTCGCCCTCGGTGTCGGAGAGGAAGACGGTCAGCGCGAGGACGTCCCGCCCCGCGCGGAACTCCAGGCTCGTCGGCGGCATGAGATCCCCGGTGCGCAGCAGCTCGTCGGCGATGTACTCGGCGTACATCCACGCCATGGGGACCGCCAGCTCACCTCCGCTGGTGCCGTTCACGCCCTCGGGCAGCATTCCCATCCACCTTCTCCCGAATTGAGGACAACAACACTACGGGAGAGGCGAGTTCCTTCATGCGGGGGATGCCGGATTCGGTCCGCAACGCCAGCGAAGCGGTGGTGGCGTTACTCAGGGTGACGCCGCTGGGATGCGGGAG
>NZ_LIQY01000201.1 GCF_001418495.1 Streptomyces pathocidini
CATGCACACGAAGAGCGCCGACCGCCGCGCCCCGTGGGGGAGGGCGCGGCGGCCGGGCCGGCCGGGGGCGGGGAGCCGGGTGGAGGCTCCCCGCCAGACGGCTACTCCACCACCTTCAGGAGCTTGTTCGCGGTGCCCTCGCCCGGGTTGGTGATCTTGTCCGGGGTCGCGCCCTCCGTCAGGGCGGTGGCGACGTCGGCCGGGGCCGCGTCTTGGTGGCTGCCGAGGTAGACGGCCGCGGCGCCGACGACGTGCGGGGTCGCCATGGACGTGCCGGAGATCGTCTTGGTGCCCTCGTCGCTGTCGTTCCAGTCGGAGGTGATGTCCGTGCCGGGGGCGTAGACGTCCACGACGCTGCCGTAGTTGGAGAAGTCGGACTGCTCGTCCTTGTCGGTGCTGGAGGCCACCGTGATCGCCTCCTTCACGCGCGCCGGGGAGCCCTGGCTCGCGTCGGTGGACTCGTTGCCCGCCGCCACCGCGAAGGTCACCCCGGAGGCGATCGCCTTCTGCACCGCCGCGTCCAGTGCCTCGTCGGCGCCGCCGCCGAGGCTCATGTTGGCGACCGACGGGCCCTGGTGGTTCTGCGTCACCCAGTCGATGCCGGCCACGACCTGCTCGGTCGTGCCCGACCCCTGGTCGTCCAGCACCCGCACCGCCACGATCTTCGCCTTCTTCGCGACGCCGTGCTGCGCCCCGGCGATGGTCCCGGCCACGTGCGTGCCGTGCCCGTTGCCGTCGTCCGCCGAGTCGTCGTTGTCCACGGCGTCGAAGCCTGAGGCGGCCCGGCCCTCGAAGTCCTTGTGGCTGATCCGCACGCCGGTGTCGATCACGTACGCGGTGACGCCCTCGCCCGCGCTGTCCGGGTAGGTGTACTTCTGGTCGCCCGCGGTGTCGGCCTGGTCGATCCGGTCCAGGCCCCAGGACGGCGGGTTGTCCTGGGTGGCGTCGATGTGGAACTTCTTGTTCTGTACGACCTTGTCGACGGCCGGGTCGGCCGCCAGCCGCTTGGCCTCGGTGTCGCTGAGTCCGGAGGCGGAGAAGCCGTTGACGGCCGAGGAGTAGCTGCGGCGCAGCGTGCCGCCGTACTCCTTCGCGAGGTCCTTCTTGTCCGAAGTGGTGGTGGTTCCGGCCGCCTTGGCGGCCTTCTCGTTCAGCAGGACGACATAGCTGCCGCTGACGGCGCCCTCTGCGTCGGCCCCGTAGATCTTTCCCTCGGCGGGAGCGGAGGACGCGCCCGCGGGCAGGGTCAGTAGGGTCCCTCCGGCGATGACCGCGGCAGCGGCCGATATCGCGAGGGTGAGCCGACGCTTGCTGTAACGCTGGTGTGTAGCCATGAAGAGAGATCTCCTCGTGTGCCGTGTGGGGGGTTGAAGCGTTGTTGCCATCGCTTCGGTACGCAGGAAGATCTGCGTCCGATTGACTCGAAACCCTGTCTGACCTACGAGCACATTTTCAATGCCCTTTCGCAGGTGTGACGTACACAACGACCGTGAAAGGGCATCAAAAATGGTTATATCGGACTCAGTTGAGGTGAGTTGCCTCAACTCCCCTTATGGCCGAGGGGTCATGAACTACCTTGATTGGATTGGTTTCTGATTAGTTGAATGCTGTATGGGGTGATGGGTCCGAGAGGTACCGCTCCTCGGTGAGGGCGTCCTCAGGGCCGGCTCGATCAGATCCGCCACCCTGCGCGTTCCACCCTCCGCCGCCATCTCCCGCTGGATTTCCGCCAACCGCCGTGCCGTGTCCGGGTCTTCGGCCGCACCCAGCACCGCCGATCGCAGCGCCTCCGGCGTCACCTCCTCCTTGGGCAGGTGCCGGGCCACCCCCAGTGAGAGCAGCGTCTCGGCGTTGCCGAACTGGTCCGCCGCCTGCGGAACCGCCACCATCGGTACGCCGCAGGCCAGCCCCTCCTGGCAGCCGCCCGCGCCCGCATGCGTCACGAAGGCGTCCGCCTGCCGGAGGATTCCCAGCTGCGGCGCTCAGCTGTGCGTCGCCAGTCGCCCTGGCCCTTGCGCTCGCCCTGGCAGGCGCCCACGAAGGTGGGTTCGCGCGGATGCCAAGCGGGCGTTGGATCCGCGCGGACATCAAGCGCGCGCCGGATCCGCGTGGCGTCCTCAGCCCGGGTGGGCACGGTTATCCACAGGCCCTGACGGGCTGTTGCGGCTTGGGCGAGAATGATCCGCATGAACGTCGAAGTCGTGGTCGTCGCGCTGTCCGCCGTGGTCGCCCTGGGAAGTGCCGCCCTCACCTCCCGGGCGACACGTCAACAGACGGTGCTCACCGCCGAGTTGGACCGCCAGACGGCCGAGCGTGCCAGAGCGGTGGAGCGGCAGGATGTGATGGGCCGCTTCCGCGACCCGCTGCTGTGGGCGGCGTTCGACCTGCAGTCCCGCCTGTTCAACATCGTGCGGCAGGGCTTCCTCCACTACCGGCGCGTCGGCGGCACGGCGCGGGAGCGGCAGTACGCGCTGCGCAGCACGCTGTTCGTGCTGGCCGAGTACCTGGGCTGGGTGGAGATCCTGCGGCGCCGCATCCAGTTCCTCGACCTCGGCAGCAGACAGGACAACCAGAAGCTGGTCGAGTTGCTCGCGAAGATAGGCACGGCCCTCAGCACGGACCTCTACAGCGACCGCTACTTCCGGGTCTGGCGCAGCGAGCAGCGCGCGATCGGCGAGATCATGATCAACGGAGGAGGGGAGGCCGACTCCTGCATCGGCTACGCGGAGTTCTGCCGACGGCTGGAGGCGGACCAGGAGTTCGCGGCCTGGCTGTCGGACCTGACGGAGGACGTCGAAGCCCTCGCCGAACGCGCCAAGCCCCACCCGCGCCTCGTGGAGCTGCAGAACGCGCTCATGGACCTGATCGACTTCCTCGACCCGGAGATCGAGCGGTTCCCCGACCGCCACCGGAACCGCCTGCAGCCTTCCGGCCTGGCGGGAGAGGCGGTGCTCGGTTGATCCACCGCCTCATGCGGACAGTGCCGTCAGGCGGTGCGGCGCCCGCGCCTCGTCGTAGCGCCGGAGCAGCAGGCGGGCCAACTCCGGTGCGGGGCCCAGCACATCGGCCAGGAAGTCGGCGCCCGCCTCGCGGGCCCCGCGCACGATGCGGTCCGGAAGGAAGCCGGGCGCGATGACGTACGGCGCGACGGCCACGTGCCGTACGCCCTCCGCGCGCAGCTGCCGCACCGCGTCCTCGGTGTGGGGAAGGGATGCGGAGGCGAACGCGGGCCGCACGGCACACCAACCGGTGCGCCGCCACTCCCGCGCGATTTCTGCGATCACCGCGATCGCCTCCGGGTCCGAAGAGCCCGCCGAGGCCAGGACGACCCCGGTCGAGCCGCGGTGGCCGGGGCGCACCCCGGCCTCGTACAGCCGCTGTTCGAGCGCGGCCGTCAGCAGCGGCGACGGGCCGAGCACATCCGCCTGCCGGACGGCCAGTTGCGGCAGCCGCGCCGAGGCCTCGCGCAGCACGGACGGGATGTCCGACTTGGCGTGGAAGGCGCGGGTGAGCAGCAGCGGAAGGGCCACCACCTCCCGTACGCCCTCCCGTCGCCCGCCACCACCCGCTCCGCTCCGCCCCACCTGTCCGCCCGCCAGCCGCTCCTGTTCGCCCGCCAGCTGCTCCAGGACCTGCGGGACGCTCGGGGCGTTGAAGTCCAGGAAGCCGGTCTCCACGCACAGCCCGGGCCGCAGCGACCGCACGCGCTCGGTGAGCGCGGTGACGGTCGCCGCGTGGCGCGGGTCGCGGCTGCCGTGGGCGACGACCACAAGCACCGGGCCCGGCGGCTCGGAGTCCTGAAGTGCGGGATGGCGCATGGCGGTTCTCAGTTCTCTGCTCCTGCCCTCAGCTCTTCACCAGCAGCCCGCGGCTGCGCAGCACCGACCGCTCCAGCGGGCTGAAGATCAGCAGGTCGATGGCGATGCCGACGATGAGGATCAGGAAGATGGCGAGGAACACCATGGGCATGCTGCTCGCCGTGCGCCCGTTCTCCAGCAACTGGCCCAGTCCCACGCCCAGTTCGGGCGAGGAGGCGATGATCTCCGCGGCCATCAGTGAGCGCCAGGAGAAAGCCCAGCCCTGCTTCAGGCCGGCCAGATAGCCGGGCAGCGCCGCGGGCATCACGATGTGCCAGGTGCTGCGCAGCCCGGTGGCGCCCAGCGTGCGCCCCGCGCGCAGGAACAGCGGGGGCACTTGGTCGACGCCGGAGACCAGCCCGTTGGCGATCGACGGCACGGCGCCGAGCAGGATCACCGCGAACATCATCGAGTCGTTGAGCCCGAGCCAGATCACGGCGGGCGGTACCCAGGCCACCGAGGGCAGCGACTGGAGCCCGGACAGGATCGGCCCGATCCCGGCGCGGACGGACTTCACGCGGGCCACCAGCAGACCCAGCGGGGTGCCGATGACCAGCGCCAGCAGGAAGCCGAGCAGGCCGCGCGAGACGCTGGTCCAGATGTAGTCGAGCAGGGTGCCCCGCAGCCAGGCGTCGCTCACCTCGTCCCACACCTCGGACGGCGCGGGCAGCTTGTAGGAGTCGGTGACCTCGGCCCAGACGAGCAGCTGCCAGACCACCAGCACCAGCGCGACCGCGACGACCGGCGGCAGCGCCTTGCTCACCAGCGTCTGGCCGAGTGACGCCCGCCGGACCTGCACGGTGTCCAGCGCGTCCAGACCGGCCTCCAGCCCGGCCAGGTCGTGGGAGTCGGCGGCCTTGCGGGGCCGGGCGGCTGCCGGAGCGGCCGCGGCCGCCGCATCGGCCGCTGTGCCCACGGCCGCCGCGTCGTCCTCCGTGCCGGCAGTCTCCGTGCCGGCAGTCTCAGTGCTGGCCATGACGGCGGATCTCCCCCCGCAGTTCTTCGGTGATCTCGACGGACAGCTCCGCGACCGCCGCGTCCTCGATGCGGCGCGGCTGCGGAATGTCCACCTTCCATTCGCGGGCGACCCGGCCCGGACGCGAGGACAGCAGCACCACGCGCTGCGCGAGCCGTACCGCCTCCCGCACGTTGTGGGTCACGAACAGCACGGACAGGTCCGTCTCCCGCCACACGCGGGTCAGCTCGTCGTGCAGCACATCGCGCGTGATGGCGTCCAGCGCCGCGAACGGCTCGTCCATCAGCAGCAGTTGGCTGTCCTGGGCCAGCGCCCTGGCCAGCGCCACGCGCTGCCGCATGCCGCCCGACAGCTCGTGCACCCGCTTGCCGTGCGCGCCCCCCAGCCGTACGAGCTCCAGCAGCCGCTCGGCCTCCGCGCGCCGCTCGCCGCCCGGCACCCCGCGCAGCTTCAGCGCCAGCTCGATGTTCTTGCCCGCGGTCAGCCAGGGGAACAGGGCGTGCTCCTGGAACATCAGGGACGGCCGGGCGCCGGGGACCTCGATGGTCCCCGCGGACGGCCGGTCGAGCCCGGCGACCAGGTTGAGCAGGGTGGACTTGCCGCAGCCGGACGCTCCCAGGAGCGTGACGAACTCGCCGGGCGCGACATCGAGGGTGATGTCGTCCAGCACGAGCTGCCGGGCCCCGGGGCGGCCGAAGGACTTCGAGACGTGCGCGAGCCGGGCGGCGTACGCCGGCGGTTCGGCGGCCGTGTCGACGTCGGCGACCTGGGTGGTGAGTGCAGTGGCCATGATCGTCACCTCCTGGAGGCGATCAGCGTTCCGGTTGCGGTCAGTTGGTGCCGAGGCCTGCGTCGTCCACCTCGGGCCTGCCCTCGTCCTTGAGGACCTTGTTCAGCAGGGTGAGGTCGTAGATGCCCTTGAGGTCGGGCTTCTCCAGCAGGCCCGCCTTGACCGCGTGCGCGGCCTCGGTGTTGAGCGTGGCGGCCAGCGGGTCGTCGGTGGTCTGGATGGACTCCCACGCCGGGTCCAGCACCTCGGGCGGCAGCGCCTTGCCGGACAGCTTCTTCAGCGCCGCGTTGGCGGAGGCCCTGGCCTTCTCCGGGTTGTCCTCGATCCACCGGTTGGTCTTCACCGAGCCGCGCAGCACGGCCTCGACGACGTCCGGGTGCTCCTTCAGGAAGGACTGCGACACGATCAGGTTCGTGATCACGAACTTCTTGTCCGGCCACAGGGTGCTCTCGTCCAGCAGCACCTTCCCGCCCTCCGCGACGAGCTTGGCGGCGGTCGGCTCGGGGACCCACGCGCCGTCGACGGACCCGGACCTGTAGGCGCCCGGGGTCACCTTGTTGTCGGTGCGGACGACCGAGACGTCGCCCTCGCCGCTCTGGGCGTCGACCTTCCAGCCCTTCTCGGCGATCCAGTTGAGGAACGCCACGTCCTGGGTGTTGCCCAGCTGCGGGGTGGCGATCCTCTTGCCCCTGACGTCGTCCAGGCTCTTGATCTTCTCGGGGTTCACGACGAGCTTCACGCCGCCCGAGGCGGAGCCGCCGATGATCCGCAGGGCCTCCCCGTTCGACTTCGCATAGCCGTTGATGGCGGGGGAGGGGCCGATCCAGCCGATGTCGATGGAACCGGAGTTGAGGGCCTCGATCTCGGACGGGCCCGCGTTGAAGGTGGCGGACCGGAGCTTGGTGCCGCCCAGCTCCTTCTGGATGATGCCCTCCTGGTCGCCGACCAGGGCCGTGGCGTGGGTCAGGTTGGGGAAGTAGCCGATCTTGACGGTGTCGACGGAGAGCTTCTTCCCCTCGCCCACCGTGGTGGCGGACTTGTCCTCCTCCTCGGCCTGGGAACCGTAACCGCAGGCGCCCAACGCGCCCGCCAGAAGGGGAAGTACGGCCGTGGCCGCGAGAAGGCGGGCTCTGCGGCGGACGGCCGGTCGGACTCGGGAAGCGCGGTCGGCGGATGAGGCGCGGTCGGCAGACACGGGAGGCGGTCCTCTCGTAGGGCCGGGGGCGCGCGGTACGGCCGGCCCGGCGGATCAGTCAGGTCCTGGGTGCGGGGGGTGGCACAGCGCGGTGCGCTGCGGGTGGCGCTGGATGAGGCCCCTCACCTGCCCGCACATCGCCCGACCCCGCCCTGGCCGCTGCCGAGCGCACCGCTGCCCACGCGGCCGCCCTCCTTCGCGAAGGTCGAGAACGCCTCGCCCGCCATCAGAAGCATCACAAGTCCCACCCCTCGTCGTCGCCCGGGCCGGCGGCCGCGGCGGCGTCAACGGCCGTGTCGGCGAAGGCCGTTCCCGCCATGCCGGCGGTCAGCGTCGTCCCGTCGGCCGGGTCGATCAGCAGGAAGGAGCCGGTCCGGCGCGACTCGGCGTACGCGTCGAGGGCCAGCGGCTCCGCGGTGCGCAGCACGACCCGGCCGATGTCGTTGGCGGCCAGCTCGCCCGGCGCGGGGTGCTGGGAGAGATCGGCCAGCGTCAGCCGGGACGGGATGTCCCTGACGATCGCCTTCACCGTGCGGGTGGTGTGCTTGAGCAGGACCCGTGCCCCGACGGTCAGCGGCCGGTCGGCCACATGGCAGACCGTCGCCTCCACGTCCCGCGTCGGGGCGGGCACGTCCGCGCTGCCGACGAGGAGGTCGCCGCGCGAGATGTCCAGGTCGTCGGCCAGCCGGAGGGTCACCGACTGCGGGGCCCAGGCCACGTCCACGGCCTCGCCGAGCGCGTCGATCGCGTGGACCGTGCTCGTACGGCCCGAGGGCAGCACGGTCACCGCGTCGCCGACGCGCAGTACGCCGGAGGCGAGCTGGCCCGCGTAGCCGCGGTAGTCGGGGTGTTCGGCGGTCTGCGGGCGGATCACGTACTGGACCGGGAAGCGGGCCGGGTCGTCGCCGGGGTCGCTGACGACCGGCACGGTCTCCAGGTGCTCCAGGACGGTCGGGCCGCCGTACCAGTCCATGTTCGCCGAGGCCGTCACCACGTTGTCCCCGGCGAGCGCCGAGATCGGGATCGCACTGATCTCGGGGACCCCGAGAGAGGCCGCGTACGCGGTGAACTCCTCGGCGATGGCGGCGAACACCGGCTCCGCGTAGTCGACCAGGTCCATCTTGTTCACCGCGAGCACCACGTGCGGCACCCGCAGCAGCGCGGCGACGGCCGCGTGACGGCGGGTCTGCTCGACCACGCCGTTGCGCGCGTCCACCAGCACCACGGCCAGCTCGGCGGTCGAGGCGCCGGTGACCATGTTGCGGGTGTACTGCACGTGCCCGGGGGTGTCGGCCAGGATGAACCGCCGCCGCGGGGTGGCGAAGTAGCGGTAGGCCACGTCGATGGTGATGCCCTGTTCGCGCTCCGCGCGCAACCCGTCGGTCAGCAGCGCCAGGTCGGGCGCAGCGGCGCCGCGGCTGCGCGAGGCGTGCTCGACGGCCTCCAACTGGTCGGCCAGCACCGACTTGGAGTCGTGCAGCAGCCGCCCCACCAGCGTGGACTTGCCGTCGTCCACCGAGCCCGCGGTCGCGAAGCGCAGCAGCGAGGTGGCCGCGGTCTGCTCGGCCGGTACGGCCTGTTCGGAGATCGTCATGGCTAGAAGTACCCCTCGCGCTTGCGGTCCTCCATCGCGGCCTCCGACAGCTTGTCGTCGGCGCGCGTCGCGCCCCGCTCGGTCAGCCGCGAGGCGGCGATCTCGGCGATCACCTTCTCGATCGTGTCGGCGCCGGAGTCCACCGCGCCCGTGCAGGACATGTCGCCGACCGTGCGGTAGCGCACCAGCCGCGTCTCGACCGCCTCGCCGCCCTTCGGGCCGCCCCACTCGCCGGGCGCCAGCCACATGCCGTCGCGGGCGAACACCTCGCGCTCGTGCGCGTAGTAGATCTCCGGGAGTTCGATCTTCTCCCGGGAGATGTACTGCCACACGTCCAGCTCGGTCCAGTTCGACAGCGGGAAGACCCGCACGTGCTCGCCGGGGGAGTGGCGGCCGTTGTAGAGCTGCCACAACTCCGGGCGCTGGCGCCGCGGATCCCAGCCGCCGAACTCGTCCCGCAGCGAGAACACCCGCTCCTTGGCGCGCGCCTTCTCCTCGTCGCGCCGCCCGCCGCCGAAGACCGCGTCGAACCGGTTCGTCTCGATCGCGTCCAGCAGGGGCACGGTCTGCAGCGGGTTGCGCGTGCCGTCCGGGCGCTCGCGCAGCTCACCCCGGTCGATGAACTCCTGCACCGACGCGACGTGCAACCGCAGCCCGTGCCGGGCGACCGTGCGGTCCCGGTAGTCGAGCACCTCGGGGAAGTTGTGCCCGGTGTCCACGTGCAGCAGCGAGAAGGGGACCGCCGCGGGGGCGAACGCCTTCAGCGCCAGGTGCAGCATGACGATCGAGTCCTTGCCGCCGGAGAAGAGGATCACCGGCCGCTCGAACTCCCCCGCCACCTCGCGGAAGATGTGCACCGCCTCGGACTCCAGCGCGTCCAGGTGCGTCAGCGCGTACGGGCTGCCGGTCCCCTCGGCCGGAACGGTCGCGGTCGTCATGCTGCACCCCTTTCGTTCTCCCCCAGACTCCGTCCGGGGGCACCCCCATCTCCGCCCGCGCGGCGCGGAGGCGCGGCCATCGTCGTCGGGTGCGGTCGAGCGGCCGCGCGTGCGTCGCTCACAACAGTCCCCTCTCGACGAGCAGCCCATACAGGGCGGCGGCGGAGTCCTGCACACTCTGGTCCTGCGACTCGATCCGCAGATCCGGCGCCTCGGGCTCCTCGTACGGGTCGTCGACCCCGGTCAGACCGGATATCTCGCCCGCCGCCTGCTTCGCGTACAGCCCCTTCACATCGCGCACCGAGCACACCTCGACCGGAGTCGCGACATGCACCTCCAGATACGCGGTGCCCTCGCTCTGGTGGCGCTTGCGCACCGCCTCGCGCGAGTCCGCGTACGGCGCGATCACCGGGACCAGCGCCTTGACGCCGTTGCTCGCCAGCAGTTCGGCGACGAAGCCGATGCGCTGCACGTTGGTGTGCCGGTCCTCGCGGCTGAACCCGAGCCCGGCCGACAGGAACTCGCGGAGCTCGTCCCCGTCCAGCACCTCCACCCGGTGCCCCTCGCCGCGCAGCCGCTCCGCGAGCTCGAGGGCGATCGTCGTCTTGCCCGCGCTCGGCAGACCCGTGAGCCACACCGTGGCCCCCTGGTCGGTCGGGCTCATCGATATCTCCTGATCGTCCGTCATCAGCCGTGCAGCCCGCACTCGGTCTTGGCCCGCCCCGCCCAGCGGCCGGCCCGGGCGTCCTCGCCCTCCAGCACCCGGCGGGTGCAGGGCGCGCAGCCGACGGAGGCGTAACCGTCCGTCAGCAGCGGGTTGGTGAGCACCCCGTGCTCGGCGACGTAGGCGTCCACGTCGTCCTGCGTCCAGCGGGCGATGGGGGAGACCTTGACCTTCCGCCGCCCGGCGTCCCAGCCGACGACCGGGGTGTTCGCCCGGGTCGGGGACTCGTCGCGGCGCAGCCCCGTCGCCCACGCGTCGTACGAGGCCAGGCCCTCCTCCAGGGGCTTGACCTTGCGCAGCGAGCAGCACAGGTCGGGGTCGCGGTCGTGCAGCGCCGGCCCGTACTCGGCGTCCTGCTCGGCGACCGACCGGCGCGGGGTGAGGGTGATGACGTTGACGTCCAGCACGGCCTCGACCGCGTCGCGGGTGCCGAGGGTCTCGGGGAAGTGGTAGCCGGTGTCGAGGAACACCACGTCCACGCCCGGGAAGGCGCGTGAGGCGAGGTGTGCCACGACCGCGTCCTCCATGGAGGAGGTGACGCAGAAGCGGCTGCCGAAGGTGTCGGCGGCCCAGCGCAGGATGCTGAGCGCGGGCGCCTCTTCCAGGTCGCGGCCCGCCTGCTCGGCCAGCTGCTGGAGCTCAACTGCCGTGTGGTGCTGTGCGGTTGTCATGCTGTGGTACCCCCTTCGCCGTGGTCGCGCCGCAGGCCTTTGGCCAGCAGCCCGAGGAACGACAGACGGAACGCCCGGTTGCAGGACGCGCATTCCCACGCGCCGTGGCCCTCCTCGGAGGGCCGCAGGTCCTCGTCGCCGCAGTAGGGGCAGTAGAAGGGCGCGGCTCGCTCACTCATGGCCGCTCCTGCGTTTCGCTCGCTGCGCTCACGGCTGGCCCTTGTGTTTCGCTCGCCGCGCTCACGACAGGGCCTCCTCGCTCGCGCGCGCCGCCCACGTCGCGAACCGCTCGCCATCCGCGCGCTCCGCCAGGAACCGCTTGAGCACCCGCTCGACGTAGTCCGGCAGTTCGGCCGAGGTGACCTTCAGACCGCGCACCTTGCGGCCGAACCCCGGTTCCAGGCCCAGCGCGCCGCCCAGGTGCACCTGGAAGCCCTCGACCTGGTTGCCGTCCTTGTCCAGTACCAGCTGCCCCTTGAGACCGATGTCCGCCACCTGGATACGGGCGCAGGCGTTGGGGCAGCCGTTGACGTTGATGGTGATCGGCTCGTCGAACTCCGGGAGGCGGCGCTCCAGTTCCTCGATGAGGGACGCGCCGCGCGCCTTGGTCTCCACGATGGCGAGCTTGCAGAACTCGATGCCGGTGCAGGCCATCGTGCCCCGCCGGAACGGCGACGGCTCGACCTGGAGGCCCAGCGCCTCCAGACCCGCGCTCAACGACTCGACCCGGGACCCCTCGACGTCGAGCACGATCATCTTCTGCTCGACGGTGGTCCGCAGCCGGCCCGCGCCGTGCTCCTCGGCCAGTTCGGCGATCTTGGTCAGGACGGTCCCGTCGACGCGGCCGACGCGCGGGGCGAAGCCGACGTAGTAGCGGCCGTCCTTCTGCCGGTGCACGCCGACGTGGTCGCGCCAGCGCTCGACCGGCTGCCCGGGCGCCGGCCCGTCGAGAAGCCTCCGCTGGAGGTACTCCTCCTCCAGCACCTCCCGGAACCGCTCGATGCCCCAGTCCGCGACCAGGAACTTGATACGGGCGCGGGTGCGCAGGCGGCGGTAGCCGTAGTCGCGGAAGAGCGAGACCACGCCCTCGTACACGTCCGGCACCTCGTCCAGCGGCACCCACGCGCCCAGCCGTTGGCCGATCTTGGGGTTGGTGGACAGGCCGCCGCCGACCCACACGTCGAAACCGGGCCCGTGCTCGGGGTGTTCGACGCCGACGAACGCGATGTCGTTGATCTCGTGCGCGACGTCCAGCAGCGGGGATCCGGAGACCGCGGACTTGAACTTCCGCGGCAGGTTGGAGAAGGCCGGGTTGCCGATGATCCGGCGGTGGATCTCGTCGATGGCCGGGGTGCCGTCGATGATCTCGTCCTCGGCGATCCCGGCGACCGGCGAGCCGAGGATGACGCGCGGGGTGTCGCCGCAGGCCTCGGTGGTCGACAGGCCGACCTCCTCCAGGCGGCGCCAGATCTCCGGCACGTCCTCGATCCGGATCCAGTGGTACTGGATGTTCTGCCGGTCGGTGATGTCGGCGGTCCCGCGCGCGAACTCCTGCGAGATCTCGCCGATGACCCGCAGCTGCCGGACCGTCAGCCGCCCGCCGTCGATGCGGACGCGCAGCATGAAGTACTCGTCGTCCAGCTCCTCCGGCTCCAGGATCGCGGTCTTGCCGCCGTCGATGCCGGGCTTGCGCTGGGTGTACAGACCCCACCAGCGCATGCGCCCGCGCAGGTCGGCGCCGTCGATCGAATCGAAGCCGCGGTGGGCGTAAATCGTCTCAATGCGTGTCCGCACATTGAGACCGTCATCGTCCTTCTTGGTCTGCTCGTTGGGGTTGAGCGGAGTGAAGTGGCCCTTGGCCCACTGGCCCTCGCCGCGGTGGCGGCCGGCCTTGCGGCGGGTCGTGGCAGCGGGTGCGCGTTCCGGGGTGGCGGCCATGGGAGTTACGTCCTTCGGGGCGGCTCGAGAGTGCGGCTCAAGTGCGGCTCATGCGGTCGGCACCCGCCTGACCTGCCGACACACGACTGCTCGGCAAGGGTGTTCGGGGTCCCGTGGGGCAGCGCTGATCAGGGTGGCCGCTCGTCCGCGACGGCGGGGACGAGCGGTCGGATGCGGCGTGGTTCGGCTGAAGCTCGGCTGAGGCTCGGAGGGGTCAGCCTGCGGGACAGATGGCGCTGGACACACGGCCGAGGTCGACGTGGCGCCGACTCACCAAGGCAATTCCAGCTCGAGACATGCCGAAAGCGTGGCACGGCGTTCTCTGGAGCGTCCACCGTTATCCGTCATGTGGACAGCAATGTCTCGCAGATCGAGATGATGTGTTGCCGGTCACGTCTCCGGCGGCGTGGTGAAAGCGCCTGGCCAGGGACCGGGCGGCGGAGTCTCCGGCTCCTCCTCGGTCTTCGTCTCGAAGACCCGGAAGCCGCGCCGCCGGTAGTTGTCCATCGCGTGCGGCCCGTCCTTGGTGCAGGTGTGCACCCACACCCGCTCGGTCGCCGCCAGGCCCGGCCACCGCTCGGCCAGGTCCCAGGCGCGGGCGGTGCCGTAGGAGAGGAGGTGGCCGCCGATACGGCGGCCGCGGAAGGCCGGGAGCAGTCCGAAATACGAGATCTCGACCACGCCGTTGCCCTGGGCCTCCAGCTCGATGAACCCGGCCGGGGTCCCGCGCTCGTACGCGACCCAGGTCTCCACGCCCGGCCGCTCCAGGAACGCCTGCCACCGCTCGTAGGTCCAGCCGAGCCGGTCGGTCCAGATGACGTCCCCGCCGACGGCGGTGTAGAGGAACCGGCTGAACTCCGGCGAGGGGCCCGCGGCCCGCACGATCCGCACGTCCCGGCCCTCCTCCGGAGGGGCCGCGGGTGAGAGATCGTCGGCCGAGGTCTGCTCGAGAGACCAGGTGGTCACGGCTATGGCAGTCATGCGCCTCAGCCAATCACGGGAGGAAACACCCCCGCCCCTCGGGTGGGGCTTCCGGCGCCGCGGAGTTCGTACGGCGAGTGGTTCGGCACCGCCGGTCTCCGCCGTGCCGGTTGCCCGCCGTCGCGGCGGGAAGTTCGCCGCCGGCCGGGGCGGCACGCGGCGGCAGGAGCGAGCACGGTGTGGCTGCGTCCGGCGTGCCGGAGCGGGGTGACGACCACAGGGGGAGAGGATTCTCGCCGCGACGGCGGGTGACCGGGACAGCGGGCCACCGGGACGGTGAGCGACCGGGACGGTGAGCGACCGGGACGGCGGGCAAGGAACCGGGGTGGGTGACCGGAGCGGCGGGTGGCCGGGGCGGCGGCTCGGCGGTGCCGGGTGGCCGTGACCTCGGATTCCGCGGCTCAGCCGCGGGTCTGCACCAGCCGCGCGAAGACGACCACGTTCGCCGAGTAGCCGCTGCCCTTCGAGTAGCCGCCGCCGCACGTTATGACGCGGAGCTCCGGGCTGCCCGTTTCGCCGTAGACGCGGTCGGCGGGGAAGCTCTTCTTGTCGAAGACCTCGATGCCGTAGACCGAGAACACCGCGGTCCTGCCGTCCTTGCGGGCCACCTCGACCTCGTTGCCCTTCTTCAGCGCGCCCAGGTTGTAGAAGACGGCCGGGCCCTTCTGGTTGTCCACGTGGCCGACGACGACCGCCGTGCCCTTCTCGCCCGGCGTCACCGCGTCCTTGAACCACCCGGCGAGGTTCTTGTCGTCGGCCGGCGGCGAGTCGATCCAGCCCTCCGAGTCGAGTCCGACCCGGGTCAGCGGCGCGTTGACCCGGATCGTGGGGACCACGATGCGGGACGGGGAGGACTTCGGCAGCGGTTCGGACGGCCGGAGGACCTCGTCGGGGGTCAGCGTGACCGCGTAGCGGCTGTCGGCCGCCGAGTCGGAGGCCGGCTGCGGGGGGCCGGAACCGTCGGCGGCGCCGTTCCGTATGAGGGCCACTCCGATGAGCAGGACGAGAGCCACCAGACCCCACGGCGACCGCTTCACTCGCGGCGGCGTGTAGCCACCGCCGTCCCGGCCGCCTGTCGAAGCCATGGTCCTCACCCGCTCTTCCTGCCGGCACACGTGGTTTCCGCGCCGGGTTCCGCTAACGGCACGCTAGGACCGGCGGGTTGGGGCGGCGACAGCTGACGGGCGAACGGGTGGCGGGGCCCGACCGGGCCTCCCGGACCGCACCCGATCGGCACACCTCCGCATGCGCCCGCACCGGGGGCGGGTGAGCGTGGGTCCCATGCACATGCCCAGCGCTGCCGTGGCCACCGCCCTCGCCGGGGCGGCACTTGGCCTCTCCGCCTCGCCCGCCGCCGCGGACCCCGGCCAAGCGGGCCCCAGCAACATCGTCGTGACGCCGAGGACGGTGGCACAGGGCGCCGCCCTGACCGTCACCGTCGCCGGCGCCACCTGCCGCGGGACCGGCCGTCCCTACGACGCGATCGTCGAGTCCAACGCCTTTCCGCGCACCGCCCTCAAGGGCGTACGTGGTGAGGCGTCCGCGACCGCCCGCCCGCGGGTCTTCGCCGCCGTCCGCCCCGGTACGCACACCGTCTCCGCCACCTGCGGCGGCCGGACCGTCACCGGCGGCAAGTTCCGTGTCGTACCGCGCCGCGGCACGGACGCCTCCGCCGCCTCCGGCGCCGCCCAGGACCGCCGCGCCGCGGGCCGCCCGGCGCGCGAGGAGGACGGCGGAGCCGTCCCGCACAACGGGCCCGAGTTCCCGCAGCGCGGGTACGGGCTCGCCAGCGCGGCACCGACCGCGGAGCGCAGCGACCCGGCGATCCCGCACCACCCCGTCAGGGGAGGGGCGGGCGGCGGGGCGCAGCAGGTGAGCCCGGTGCTCACCGGCGTCGGCGTCGGCCTGGTCGCCGCCTCCGCGGCGGCCTGCGGCTACGCCCTCTTCCGCCGCCGCCCGTCCGACTCGGGCTGACCCCACCCGCTCGACTGCGCCGCCCCGTCACCCGGTGGGTGCGGATCCGACCGCGCCGCCCCGCCGTCCGTCGCACTGTGCCGCCTGCCGCTCAGGCGATCAGCGATGACCCCGCCCGGCCGACCCGCGCTGACTGTGTCCAGCCGACCGGCGCCGATCCCGCCCGGCCGATCAACGCTGACGCGTTCGGTCGGCTGTGGGCCGCTCGCCGCTTGGGGGATCAGCGTTGGCGGGCGCCCGTTCGCCCGGTGCGGGGTCCCGCCATCCGTCCGATCCGGTGTCGGGTCAACCCGTCCGCCCCGACCCGGCGTCGGGTCAGTTCGGTTGGCCGGTGACGGGCTTGGTGGGCCGCGGGCTCGGCGTCGCGCGGGCCGCGAGCAGGGCCGGGGCCGTCGAGTGGGGGAGCAGCTGCGCCGCGTCGGGCGGGGTGAGGAGCTCGACCCGCACCCGGTCGGCGAAGCGGTACGGGCGGTGGTCGAGGACTCCGCCCAACGTCCGCCGGATCCGGGAGAGTTCGGCCCGTACGGTCACCGTCCGCGCCGGGTCCCCGAACAGGTCCTCCGCCAGCTGTGCCGCCGTGCGCCCCTCGGGGTGGCGGGCCAGGACGTAGAGCAACTCGGCGTGGCGCGGGGTGAGTTCCTGCGCCCAGCGGCCCGCCGCGCCCGCCACGGACAGCCCGGGCTGCCGGGGTCGCCGCAGGTCCAGGACGACCCGGCTGGGCTCGGCCCGCTGCTCGGCGCCGTCGGGCCCCTCGTCGTCCAGCCGCAGCAGCCAGCCCTCGGGCAGCGGCTCGACCGTGCACACGCCCAGCGGGGGGAGCCAGCACCGCCCGGCCTGGAAGGACTTGGGCAGGGGCACCCGGTCCGGCGGCAGCATGCCGGTCACCGCGGCCGTCCAGCCGTTGCGGTCCACCGCCAGCGCCCGGCCGCCCACCCGGGCCAGCACCGGCGCGGCCACCGACCGCAGCCGGTCCACCGACTCCCGGTGCCGCTCCCGCAGCTCGCCCTCGGCGAGCTTGGCGACCGCGGTGACCAGGGCCAGTGTCGCGGGGGTGATCGCGGGGGCGGGCCCGGTGAGGTTGGCGATGCCGATCAGCCGCCCGTCGCGCGGGTCGAGCACGGGCGCCGCGCAGCAGGACAGCGGGTGGTAGGCGCGTACGAAGTGCTCGGCGGAGTGCACCTGGACCGGGCCGCGGACGACCAGGGACGTGCCGACGGCGTTGGTGCCCGCGGTCTCCTCGGCCCAGCTGGCGCCCACCCCGAAGCCGAGCTGGTCGGCCTTGCGCAGGACGGACTGATTGCCCTCGCGCCACAGCACCCGGCCCTCGGCGTCGGTCACGACCATCATGTGCCAGGCCTCCTCGGCCGCCGCCATCAGCCCCTCGCGGAGGGTGGGCAGCACCGTGCCGAGCGGTGAGGAGCGGCGCCGGTGCTCGACCTCGTCCAGGCCCAACAGGCCGGCGTGGGCGCCCTGTTCGGGGTCCAGGCCGTGCAGGCGCACCCGCTGCCAGGAGTCGTGGATCACCTTGCGCGGGGCCAGCCGCGGCTGCCTCCCCGCGAACGCCGCTGCCCGTACGCCGCTGAGCAGGCGGGTGGCGCGGCCCGGCTCCATGGCCGACAGCCGGGCGAGGTCGAGCGGTTCGTCAGTCACGGTCCGGTCTCCGACGGTCTCGGAATATGCGCGGTGGATGGGCGGAAAGGGCGGGCGGGGGTCCGGCCGTCTGCCTATCGTGCCGCCGGTGGGCGCGACCGCGCGAGGACTTGACGTAATTCCTGCAACCCTCCGCAACGTTTGTGCCCACCACGTACCCGCAGCAGAGTGTGGGGCGTACCCGGACGAGGGTGGTGCCGTGTCGGCGCGGCATCACCCTCGATTCCGGGTCTTTTTCTGTGCGGCCTCGCCTTCTGCGCGGGCCCCGCCCTCTGCGCAGGGTCCGCGCTCGGCCGGACGACGTCCTCAGACCGGGACCCGCGCCCGCTCCACCACCGAGGCCAGGTCCAGGGTCGCGGGCAGCGTGCCGAACGCCCCGCCCCAGTCGCCGCCCAGCCGGGACGCGCAGAACGCGTCGGCCACCTCGGGCGGGGCGAACCGTACGAGGAGCGAGCCCTGGAGGACGAGCGCCATCCGCTCGACCACGCGCCGGGCGCGGCCCTCGATGCCGTCCAGGTCGGCGAGTTCGGACAGCAGGTCCTTGACGGCGGCGTCCAGCCGGTGGTCGGCGCCGCGGGCCCGGCCGAGTTCGAGCAGGAAGGCGTTGAGGGACTGGGGCTCGCGCTGGAGCGCGCGCAGCGCGTCGAGCGCCTGGATGTTGCCCGAGCCCTCCCAGATCGAGTTGAGCGGGGCCTCGCGCAGCAGCCGCGGCATGCCCGACTCCTCGACGTAGCCGTTGCCGCCCAGGCACTCCAGCGCCTCGGCCGCCAGCGGGGTACAGCGCTTGGTGACCCAGTACTTGGCGGCGGGGACCGCGAGCCGCAGCAGGCTCCGCTCCTCCTCGGTGTCTGCGTCGTAGGCCGCCGCGAGCCGCAGCGCCAGCGTGGTCGCGGCCTCCGACTCCAGCGCCAGGTCGGCCAGCACGTTGCGCATCAGCGGCTTGTCGATCAGCGGGCCGCCGAACGCGCTGCGGTACGAGGCGTGGTGCACCGCCTGGGCGACCGCCTGCCGCATGACGGCCGCCGCGCCGGTCACGCAGTCCAGCCGGGTTGCGGCCACCATCCCGATGATGGTGGGCACCCCGCGGCCCTCCTCGCCGACCCGGCGGGCCCAGGTCGTGCCGTCGAACTCGACCTCGGCGGAGGCGTTGGAGCGGTTGCCGAGCTTGTCCTTGAGCCGCTGGATGCGGAAGGTGTTGCGGGTGCCGTCGGGCAGCACGCGCGGCAGCAGGAAGCAGGTCAGGCCCCCGGGGGCCTGGGCCAGGACGAGGAACCCGTCCGACATGGGCGCGGAGCAGAACCACTTGTGGCCGGTCAGCACGTATTCGCCCGCGGCGGCCAGCGGCTCTGCGCGCGTGGTGTTGGCGCGGACGTCCGAGCCGCCCTGCTTCTCGGTCATGCCCATGCCGAAGATGGCGCCCGGCTTCCCGCCCGCCGGCAGCAGCTCCGGCTCGTACACCCGCGAGGTCAGCCGCGGCTCCCACTCGGCGGCCAGCTCCGGCTGGGCGCGCAGCGCGGGCACGGCCGCGTGGGTCATCGACACCGGGCAGCCGTGGCCGGCGTCGGTCTGCGTCCACGCCAGGAACCCGGCGGCCCGCCGCAGGTGCCCGTCGGGGCGGGACCAGGCATCGGTCAGGCCGTAGGAGACGGCCTTGCCGAGCAGCCGGTGCCAGGACGGATGGAACTCGACCTCGTCGATCCGGTGCCCGTAGCGGTCGTGGGTGCGCAGCACCGGCGGGTGCTCGTTGGCCTGCGCGCCCCACTGCTGCGCCTGGGCGGAGCCGGCCGCCCGGCCCAGCTCGGACAGCTCGGTGCGCACCTCCTCCCGGAGCTCGGGGGTGGCGTGCCGGTCCACGCCTTCCACCAGGGCGGCGTCCGCCGCGAAGACGTCGTAGCCGGTGAGCGGCGGCGGTTGGTTGGAGACGGTGTGAGTGGAGGCTCCCATGGCAGATACGTTAAGGAGGTGCAAGCAGCTGAGTCACCCCCCAGGCGGGTCGCCCGATGGCGTCGTGCCCGCGCCCTTTATCCGCATGTGTCCAAGCGCAAGGTGGCCTGGCTGCTGCTGAAGGACACCGTCAACTCCTGCATCGAGTACCGCATCCTCGGCCTTGCCGCCGAGGCCGCCTTCTTCACCCTGCTGTCGCTGCCGCCGCTGCTGCTCGGCCTCGTCGGCCTGCTCGGCTACCTGGACGCCTGGACCGGCACCGAAACGATCGAGAGCATCCGGCAGAACATCCTCACCGCCTCCGGCGCCGTGCTGTCCAACCGGGGCGTGGAGGAGATCGCCCGCCCGCTGCTGAACGACGTCACCCGCGGCCGGCCCGACGTGATCTCGGTCGGCTTCGCGCTGGCCCTGTGGTCGGGTTCGCGGGCGGTCAACGTCTTCATCGACACGATCACCGTGATGTACGGGCTCGACGGCGTGCGCGGCATCGTCAAGACCCGGCTGCTGGCCTTCGGGCTGTACGTCGTCGCGCTGGTGATCGGCGCCGTCGTGCTGCCGCTGATGGTGGCGGGCCCGGACGCGGTGATGGACATCGTGCCGTGGAGCGAGGCGGTCGTACGGATCCTGTACTGGCCGGTGGTGCTCGTGCTGTCGGTGGCCTTCCTGACCACGCTGTACCACGTGTCCGTACCCGTCCGCTCGCCCTGGGAGGAGGACATTCCGGGCGCGCTGGTGGCGCTGGGCATGTGGATACTCGGCAGCTTCCTGCTCCGCATCTACCTCACCCGCACCGTCGAGGGCCCCACCATCTACGGTTCGCTGGCTGCGCCCGTGGCCGTCCTGCTGTGGATCGGGGTGTCCGCCTTTGCCGTCCTGGTCGGGGCCGCGGTCAACGCGGCGATCGACCGGGTGTGGCCCTCGGTCGCGACGGCCGCGGCCCGCGCGGCCAACGAGCGCAGCCGCGAGGCGGCGGCCACCGAGCTGCTGGCGCGGGCGGCGGCGCAGCGCGCGGCGCGCGCCCGCCCGGAGGACCTGGAGGAGGAGTGGGACGAGCCGGTGGACGAGCCGGACACCGAGCCGCCCTCCGAGTTCCCCGAGCGCTGGGCCCAGTTCCTGCCCCCCGAGGACGTACGGGCGCGCCTGCACGCGAAGCGCGAGGACTGACGGACGGCCATCCGGCCCGGACCACCCCGGATCAACCCCGGACCACCGGGCCGGCCCGGGCCATCGGGGCCACCGGACCACCCGGGCCCCTCGGCGGCCGTTACTTCCGGGCGCGTCGCCGTTGCTGGCGCCGCCTCCGGGCGCGCCATCGCCACGCCTGCTGGGAGCGCAGATACCGCGGGTAGTCCTCGGACAGCAGCCGTCCCACCAGCGCGCCGCCGAAGACCACGAACCCCACCCCCACCAGCCAGGACTGGAGCACCAGCACAGTGCCGATCGGGCCGTAGCTGACCGTGTTCGAGGCGATCAGCGGGGAGAACACCAGCCGCGAGAACACCCGCAGGCCCGCCAGGCCGAGGACGGTCGCCACCGCGCCCGGCAGCAGCGCGGCCCAGCCGACCCGGCCGGCCAGCAGCATCCGCTGCGACCACCAGAAGAACAGCACCGCGGCCAGCATCGCGACGGTCAGCCGCCAGAACGACGGCAGCAGGTCCTGGCCCGACCGGCTGCCGCCGCGGGTGAGCTGGGCGGACAGGAACAGGAAGCCGAGGAGCGCGGCAAGCCACACCAGGTGCCGCCACATCGTGTGCCAGCGGGCGCCCGGCAGCTCCCACACCTTCTCGTAGCCGGTCTGTACCGCCAGGCCGAAGGAGAGGCCGAAGACGGCGAGTGCCGCGAGGCCGAACGAGGTCGTGGTGGCCAGCGCCTGCCGGGGCCGCGCGAAGAGGTCCTCCACCGCGTCCTGGGCGGTGGCTGAGACCCCCAGTCCCTCGCCGAGCCACTCGGCGAACCCCTGGCTGTGGGCCAGGTCGGCCGCCGCGACGACGATCAGCAGCGGCACCAGCGTGAGGAATCCGAGCGCCGCGAACCCCATCGCCCGGTGCATCAACTCCAGGTCGGTGCCCCGCTCCCAGGCCCTGCCGAAGGCCGAGTGGCGCACCGCGCGATGCAGCCGCCGCCAGAGCGGTGCCGAGGGCCCTGTCGGCGACGCACCGGCCACCGGCGCGCCGCCCTCGGAGCCCTCCGGGCGGGGGGTCTTCTCGCGCATGCGATCTGGCTACCCCGTGGGCCGTGCGCGCCCGCGACCGGTTCAGACCGTCAGCCGCTCGCCGGGCGAGATCACCCTGATGTCCGTGTCCGGCGCCGCGGCCCGCGCCGCGCGCACATAGTTCTGCGGGTCCCGGTCGCTCTTGGTCAGCAGCCGGTCGCCGAGCCGGCCGCTGGTGTACGCGTAGTGGTGCGGCACGGCGACCCGCGGCCGCAGCCAGGAGGTGAGGGTGGCGGCCTCCTCGGCGGACATCACCACCTGCCGGTTGAACAGCGGCCGCAGCCGCAGCCCGTTCGTCGGCACCAGCAGCAGGTCCAGCTCGGGGAACCGCCCGGCCAGCTCCTTCAGCTCCGGTACGAGCAGGGTGTCCCCCGCGAAGTAGACGGTCCGGCCGCCGCCCTGGACGACGAACGTCACCTCGTACACCTTGTGCCGGGCCGGGATGCCGGTGACGTTGACCTCGCCCCGCTCGCCCAGCCGCGTGCTCTCCCACGGATACAGCGCGCGGACCTGGCGGAACCCGGCCTTCCGGGCGCGCTCGACGACCGGGGCGGCCACCAGCATCGGCACGTCCTTGTCCCGGTAGGCGGCAAAGGCCGCGAGATCGCAGTGGTCGTAGTGGTGGTGGCTGATGAGCACCCCGTCGAGGTCGGGCAGTTCGGCCACGGAGGAGGCGATGGGCTCGCCGGGGTGGTACTTCGGCCGCTCGGTGAACCACGGGTCCGTCAGCAGGGTCAGACCGCCGATCTCGATCAGATGGCAGCTGTGGGTGATCCTCGTGACGGCGATGCCCTCGGTGGCGCTGTCTGTGGCCATGGCCTGCTCCCGGTGCGCGGAAAGGCCCCTCCCGCCCAGTCTCACACCACGAGCCCGCCCCCGCCCAGGGTGGGGGCGGGGACGGGCTCGCCGCAGGCCCAGGCGGGGGTCAGCCCTTGGTCTTGCTGATCTCCCAGAACCGCGGCACCGTCGAGGCGTCCAGGCTCCAGGCGATGCCGAAGACGTCGTCGCGGGCCACCGCGTACTGCTTGCCCTGCCACAGCGGCAGCACCGGCAGGTCGTCGGCCACGATGTCCTGGATCTCCTCGAACATCCCGGCCGTGACGAGGCGGTCGGCCTGGGCGAGGGTGTCGGGGATCAGGTGGTCGACGATCCGCTCGGACACGTAGTTGTTGGCGATGACGCTGTTCTCGCTGAAGAACGGCGAGACGAAGATGTCCGGGTCCGGGTAGTCGGGCACCCAGCCTTTGACGTAGACGCCGTAGTCGCCGGCCGCGATGCCCTTCTCGTACTGGTCGAGCGGCACGCTCTTGACGTCCGCGGCGAACAGGCCGCTCGCGTTGAGCTGCTGGGCCAGCTCCTTGAACGCGGGGACGGTGCTCGGGCCGTAGCGGATCGGCGTGGCCCACAGGGTCAGCTTCACCTTGCCGCGGACGCCCTCCTCGCGCAGCGCCGCGGCCGCCTTCTCGGGCTGCGGCCGGTCGCCGTACTTGTCGAAGTACGGCGTCTTGTGGCCGGTGATCCCGGCCGGGATCAC
>NZ_LIQY01000202.1 GCF_001418495.1 Streptomyces pathocidini
GCTCTGACCCCCGATCCCCCGACCCGCTCCGCCAAACCGCCGTTTCCTCCCAGAGGACTTCCTTCGCCGAGACATCGATGGCCGGTCACGAATTCCCCGAACCCGCGGACCGCAAGCAGGTCGCCGACACGCCCCCAGCGAACCTCGAAGCGGCGGAAGAGTCACGCCATCCTTGCGACCCGGCGTTCCTGCACGGGGTCGTCGTCGGCTTCGACGGATCCACCTCGAGCGAGCGCGCCCTGGCCTACGCCATCGGCATGGCCCGGCGTTCACGGTCCGGCCTGATCATCGTGCACGTGGCCAACCGGCTGCCCACCACCGTGTGGGCGGGTTGCGAGCCGCCGGTCTTCGTCGACGTCCCGGACCACCGCACCGAGGTCCTCGGCCTCGAACTCGCCTGCGCCGACTACCTTTCCGAGGTCCCCTGGATCCTCGTCGAGCGCGGCGGCGACATCTGCCACGAGCTGGAGGAGGTCGGCCGCGAGTACTCGGCCGACGCGATCGTGGTCGGCTCCACGCACGGCCTGGTGGGCCGCATCTTCGGCTCGGTCGCCGGGCGCCTCGCCAAGCGCGCCCAGCGACCGGTCATCGTCGTCCCCTGAGAGCCCTCGGGGGCTCTCAGGCCCTTCCGAGGCTCCGACTGAGGCCCGGAAGAGGGCTGCGGACTACTCCACCGTCACCGACTTGGCCAGGTTCCGCGGCTTGTCGATGTCCCGGCCCAGCGCCAGCGCCGAGTGGTAGGCGAGGAGTTGGAGCGGAACACCCATCAGGATCGGGTCCAGCTCGACCTCGTTCTTCGGCACCACGATCGTGTGGTCCGCCTTGTCCTGCTCCTGGTGCGCCACGGCCAGGATCCGGCCGCTGCGGGCCTTGATCTCCTCCAGCGTCGCGCGGTTCTTCTCCAGCAGGTCGTCGTCCGGGACGATCGCCACGGTCGGTACGGCCGGCTCGATCAGCGCCAGCGGCCCGTGCTTCAACTCCGAGGCGGGGTACGCCTCGGCGTGCACGTAGGAGACCTCCTTGAGCTTCAGCGAGGCCTCGCGGGCGACCGGGTAGCCCCGCACCCGGCCGACGAACATCATGCTCTTGGCGTCCGCGTACTCCGCCGCCAGTTTCCTGATGTCCTCCTCGCCGCGCAGGACCTCGGCGATCTGCTCCGGCAGCTTCCGCAGGCCCGCGATGATCCGCTTGCCGTCCGCCACGGACAGGTCGCGGATCCGGCCCAAATGGAGGGCCAGCAGCGCGAAGGCGACCGCGGTGTTGGTGAAGCACTTGGTGGACACCACGCAGACCTCCGGGCCCGCGTGCACGTACACCCCGCCGTCCGTCTCGCGGGCGATCGCGCTGCCCACGACGTTGACCACGCCCAGCACCCGCGCGCCCTTGCGCTTCAACTCCTGGACGGCGGCCAGGGTGTCGTAGGTCTCCCCGGACTGGCTGACCGCGATGTAGAGGGTGTCCGGGTCCACCACCGCGTTGCGGTAGCGGAACTCGCTCGCGGGCTCCGCGTCGGCGGGGATCCGCGCCAGCTCCTCGATCAGCTGGGCGCCGATCTGGCCCGCGTGGTACGCCGAGCCGCAGCCGAGGATCTTCACCCGACGCACCCCGCGCGCCTCCCGCGCGTCCAGGTTCAGCCCGCCCAGGTGCACGGTGGAGAAGCGGTCGTCGATCCGGCCGCGCAGCACCCGGTCCACGGCGTCGGCCTGCTCGCTGATCTCCTTGTGCATGTACGTGTCGTGGCCGCCCATGTCGTACGACTCGGCCTCCCACTCCACGGTCGTCGGGGCGGCGGAGGTGCGGCTGCCCTCGGTGGTGTAGGTGCGGTAGTCGTCGGCCTTGAGGGTGGCCATCTCGCCGTCGTCCAGGGTGACGACCTGGCGCGTGTGGCTGACCAGGGCGGCCACGTCGGAGGAGACGAACATCTCCCGCTCGCCGATGCCCAGGACGACCGGCGAGCCGTTGCGGGCGACGACGATCCGGTCGGGGAAGTCGGCGTGCAGTACGGCGATGCCGTACGTGCCCTCGATCAGGCGCAGCGCTTGGCGGACCTTCTCCTCCAGCTTCTCGGCCTGGGAGCGGCCGATCAGATGGGCGAGGATCTCGGTGTCGGTGTCGGAGGCGAACTCGACGCCGTCGGCGGCCAGTTTGGCGCGCAGCTCGTCGGCATTGTCGATGATCCCGTTGTGGACGACCGCGACCTTGCCCTCGGCGTCCAGGTGGGGGTGGGCGTTGACGTCGTTGGGCGCGCCGTGGGTGGCCCAGCGGGTGTGGGCGATGCCGGTGTTGCCGGCGAAGCGCTTGGGGAGCAGGCTCTCCAGCTCGCGGACGCGTCCCTTGGCCTTGGCGGTCTTCAGGCCCCCGCCTCCGGCTTTGCTGTGAATGGCGATGCCGGCGGAGTCGTAGCCGCGGTACTCCAGGCGCTGGAGGCCCTCCAGGAGCAGGGGGGCGACATCCCTTTTCCCGATATATCCAACGATCCCGCACATAGGTCCTGTCCCTTCGGCGTTCTTTTCGGTTCAGAGGTTTGATTCGGAAGTTCGGTTCAGCTCAAGGAGGGCTCGGTCGACTCGGCCGCGGTCGGCTCAGCCGTAGACGATGCGACGCAGCTGCCGCAGGGAGAGCTGGGGTGGGGCGACGGCCCGGCGCGGCAGCTCGTAGATGATCCGCTCGAAGATGTCCGCGTTGGTCAGCCCCTGGGACTGCAGCTCGCGGTGGCGGCGGCGGACGAACTCCTCCGTCGTCTCGTCGAAGTACGCCAGCACGTCCAGCACCACCCGGGCGGCCTCGCCGCGCGGGAGCGGCGTGGAGCGGACCAGGTGGTCGACGAGGTCGTCATGGGACGCGGGGCGATCGAGCACCCGTTGATACTGCGCTGTCGCGGAGCGTTTCGCAAGAATTCTGCCCGGAATCGGGCAAGAGGTGGGCTGTCTGGCCGATTGGGGCGGCGATGGGGGCACGCCTTGACCCGGGGTGGGGCGCGCGGTACTCACGGTGACCGCTCGGTCGCGCTCCATCCGCCTCGTCGAAGGGACCGTTTCGGACGGACTCTGGGGGGCTTGAGGACAAGGCCGGAGGCCGGGCCTTGAGGCGCGGGAGGTGCGGGCCGCAGGAATGATCCGGTCCGCACCTCTCCGGCGCGGTGGCCATGGGGTGGCTCAGTCCGAGAGCCCCAACTCGCGGGCGATCAGCATGCGCTGCACCTCGCTCGTACCCTCGCCGATTTCGAGGATCTTGGAGTCGCGCCACATGCGGGCCACCGGGTACTCGTTCATGAAGCCGTAGCCCCCGTGGATCTGCGTGGCCTCGCGCGCGTTGGTCACGGCGATCTCCGAGGAGTACAGCTTGGCGAGCGCCGCCTCCTTCTTGAAGGGCTCGCCGCTCACCAGCCGCGAGGCGGCGTCGCGCCAGGCCAGCCGCGCCGTGTGGGCGCGCATCTCCATGTCGGCCAGCTTGAACTGGATGGCCTGGTTCGCGCCGATCGGCCGCCCGAACGCCTGCCGCGTCCTGGCGTAGGCCACCGATTCGTCCACGCAGCCCTGGGCGAGCCCGGTGGCCAGCGCGGAGATCGCGATTCGGCCCTCGTCGAGGATCCGCAGGAACTGGGCGTAGCCCCGGCCCTCCTCGCCGAGCAGGTTGGCGGCCGGGACCCGGCAGTCGGAGAAGGACAGTTCACGGGTGTCGGACGCGTTCCAGCCGACCTTGGAGTACGGGGCGGCCACGGTGAAGCCGGGCGTGCCGGACGGCACGATGATCGAGGAGATCTCGGGCCCGCCGTCCGCCTTGCGGCCGGTGACGGCCGTGACCGTGACCAGGCCCGTGATGTCCGTGCCGGAGTTGGTGATGAAGCACTTGGTGCCGTTGATCACCCACTCGCCGGTGGCCTCGTCGAGGCGGGCCGTGGTGCGCGTACCGCCCGCGTCCGAGCCGCACTCGGGCTCGGTCAGGCCGAACGCGCCCAGGATCTCCCCGGAGCACATCCGGGGCAGCCACTCCTGCTTCTGCTCCTCGGTGCCGAAGCGGAACACCGGCATCGCGCCCAGCGAGACCCCGGCTTCCAGGGTGATGGCCACCGAGGAGTCGACCCGGGCCAGCTCCTCCAGGGCCAGGCCGAGGGCGAGGTAGTCGCCGCCCATCCCGCCGTACTCCTCGGGGAAGGGCAGCCCGAACAGGCCCATCCTCCCCATCTCGCGGACGATCTCGTAGGGGAACTCGTGGTTCTCGTAGAACTCCCCGATCTTGGGTGCCACGGCGTCGTGCGCGAACTCCTCGACCGTACGGCGGAGTTCCTCGTGCTCGGGGGAGAGGCGGTGGTCGATCGACATGGCGGTCACTGCTCCTGGTGGGAGGTGATGCCCGACAGGGCACGGACGGTCCGGGACGGGCTGGGTCGGCCCAGGTGGACGGCCATCCACTCGCTGGTGGCGGTGAGACGGCCGAGATCGACCCCGGTCTCGATGCCGAGGCCGTGCAGCATCCAGACGAGGTCCTCGGTCGCGAGGTTTCCGGTGGCGCTCTTCGCGTACGGGCACCCGCCGAGGCCGCCGGCGGAGGCGTCGACGGTGGTGACGCCGTGCTGGAGGGCGGCGAGGGTGTTGGCGAGTGCCTGGCCGTAGGTGTCGTGGAAGTGGACGGCGAGCTCGCCGGTGCGGATCCCGCTCCCGTCGAGCGCGGACAGCAGCTCCATGACGTGACCTGGCGTGGCCACACCGATGGTGTCGCCCAGGCTCAACTCCTGGCAGCCCATGTCCTTCAGGGCCCGGCAGACCCGTACGACCTGGGCGACGGGCACGGCGCCCTCCCAGGGGTCGCCGAAGCACATCGACAGATAGCCGCGCACCCGCACGTCCGCCGCCCGTGCCTTGGCGACCACCGGGGCGAACATGGCCAGGGACTCGTCCACCGTGCGGTTGAGGTTGGCCTTGGCGAACGACTCGGTGGCGCTGGCGAAGACCGCGATCTCGCGGACGCCCAGGGCGAGCGCCCGGTCGAGCCCGCGCTCGTTCGGCACGAGCACGGGCAGCCGGGCCGGTACGTCCGCCAGCATCGGCATCAGCTCGGCGGCGTCGGCGAGTTGGGGCACCCACTCGGGGCTGACGAAGCTGGTCGCCTCGATGGTGGTCAGCCCGGCCCGGGCCAGCCGCCGGACGAACTCGGCCTTGACCTCGACGGGCACGACCGCCTTCTCGTTCTGCAGCCCGTCCCGGGGCCCCACTTCATGGATGCGGATCCTCGGCGGCAGCCCCTCGGCGGGCATCCGCATGGGCAGTCCCTCGGCCATCACGCCTCCTCCCGGGTCTCGTACGGGGCGACGACCGCCAGCACCTGGTCCATGGCGACCGTGCTGCCGGGCATCACGTCCAGTTCGGCGACCGTGCCCGCGTGCGGGGCGGAGATGACGTGCTCCATCTTCATCGCCTCGACCACCAGCAGGCTCTGCCCGGCGGCGACTTCGTCGCCCACGGCGGCCTTCACGACGGTCACGGTGCCGGGCATGGGCGCGGTCAGCGCGTCCACGCCGTGCGGCCGTGCGGCCTCTCGCAGCGCCGCCTCGACGGGGTCGTGGTCCCGTACGTGCCAGGCGTCGCCGTCCCGGCCGAGCCAGGTGCCCTCCGGGCCGGGGGCGGCGGCGAACGCGCGGGTGACGCCGTCCCATTCGAGCAGCACGCGCGCGGGGGCGCCGTCCGGCGCGGAGCCGGGGGCGGAGTCGACGGTGTCGAGTCGGGTGCGGACGGGCTCCGCGTCGCCGACGCGCACCTCCGCGTCAGCGGCGGTGCCCCGGACGCCTACGGCCACCGGTTCGTGCCCCGGCACCCGCAGATGGTGGACCGTCCACGCCGCCTCACCGCCGAGCCGCCACCCGGTGGGGAAGGCGAAGGGGTTGGCCCAGCCCTGGGCCGGGGAACCTCCCGGCCGCGTGCTGGACCCCACCCGCGCGGAGACCGCCGCGCCGGCCGGTCCGTACGCGGCGGGTCCGTATGCGGCCGGACCGGAGGCTTCCGGTCCAGGAGCATGGCCGAGGGGAGCGGAGCCGCCCGCCGCCGACGCCCGTGGACCGCCGGATCCTGGCCGGAGGCCACCTGGCGCCAGGGCGGCCTGCCGGAGCAGGGCCGCCGTCGCGTAGACCTCGGCCGGGACCTCCCGCGGGACGAGCGCGACCGCGTTCCGGTCGACCAGGCCCGTGTCCAGGTCGCCCGACACCACGGCCGGATGGGCCAGCAGCCGCCGCAGGAACCCGGCGTTGGTGTCCACGCCCAGGACCGCCGTGTCGGCCAGCGCCGCCCGCAGCCGCCGCAGCGCGGTGGCGCGGTCCGGGCCGTGGGCGATCACCTTTGCGAGCATCGGGTCGTACGAGGTGCCGACCTCCGTGCCCGCCGACAGCCCGGAGTCGACCCGGACGCCCTCGCCCTCCGGCTCGCGCAGCGCCCGCACGGTGCCCGCCGAGGGCAGGAAGTCCACCCGGGCCTCCGCTCCGGAGCCGGGGTCCGCCCCCGACACCCGGGCCGTCTCGGCGCAGACCCGCGCCTCCACCGCGTGCCCGGAGAACGCGATGTCCCCCTGCTCGTACGGCAGTTGCCCGCCCGCCGCGACACGGATCTGCCACTCGACCAGGTCCAGGCCCGTGACGAGCTCGGTGACCGGGTGCTCCACCTGGAGGCGGGTGTTCATCTCCATGAAGTAGTAGTGCGCCGGGTCGTCGCCGGGCACGATGAACTCCACCGTGCCCGCGCCCGCGTACCCGCAGGAGCGGGCCGCCTGCACCGCCGCCTCGCCCATGGACGTGCGCGTGTCCGGATCCAGGAGCGGGGAGGGCGCCTCCTCGATGATCTTCTGGTGGCGGCGCTGGAGGGAGCACTCGCGCTCGCCCAGGTGGATCGCGTGCCCGTATCCGTCGGCCAGCACCTGGATCTCGATATGGCGGGGGCGGTCGATCCACCGCTCCACCAGCAGGGTGTCGTCCCCGAACGAGCCGCGCGCCTCGCGCCGGGCGGCCGCGATCTCCTCGGTCAGCAGCGCCTCGGTCCGCACCAGCCGCATGCCCTTGCCGCCGCCGCCCGCCGAGGGCTTCAGGAGCACCGGCAGCCCGATCTCCCGCGCCGCGTCGGCGAGTTCGCCGTCGGACAGCTCGCTGCCCGAGGAGCCGGGAACCACCGGGACCCCGGCCGCTCGCACCGTCTCCTTGGCGCGGATCTTGTCGCCCATGAGGTCGATCGCCGCGGCCGGCGGCCCGATGAAGACCAGCCCGGCGTCCGCGCACGCCCGCGCGAACGCGGCGTTCTCGGCGAGGAAGCCGTAGCCCGGGTGCACCGCCTGGGCGCCGGTGCGGGCCGCCGCCTCCAGAAGCCGGTCCACCGACAGATAGCTCTCCGCCGCGGCCGCCGGACCGATCCGCACCGCCGTGTCCGCCTCCCGGACGTGCCGGGCCTCGGCGTCGGGGTCGCTGAAGACGGCGACCGAGCGGACGCCCATCCTCCGGAGCGTGCGGATCACCCGGACCGCGATCTCCCCGCGGTTGGCGACCAGAACCGTGTCGAACATCGCGGCCTCAGGGGCCGTTGAGACCATTGAGGCCGCCGAAGCGCTCGAGGCCGTTGGAGTCATCGGAGCCATCGAAGTCATCCCCCTCACATCCGGAAGACGCCGTAGCCGGGCGCCGCGGGATCCTTCTCGGGCAGCGGCGCGTTCGCGCACGCGGTGAGCGCGAGCCCCAGCACTGTCCGGGTCTCCAGCGGGTCGATCACGCCGTCGTCCCACAGCCGCGCCGTGGCGTAGTACGCGTTGCCCTGCGCCTCGTACTGCTCGCGGATCGGGGCCCGGAACGCCTCCTCGTCATCCGCGTTCCACTCCTCGCCCCGTGCCTCCAACTGGTCGCGCTTGACGGTCGCGAGCACCGAGGCGGCCTGCTCCCCGCCCATGACCGAGATCTTGGCGTTGGGCCACATCCACAGGAAGCGGGGGGAGTAGGCCCGTCCGCACATCGAGTAGTTGCCCGCGCCGTACGAGCCGCCGATGACGACGGTCAGTTTCGGTACGCGCGTGCAGGCCACGGCCGTCACCATCTTGGCGCCGTGCTTGGCGATGCCGCCGGCCTCGTAGCTGCGGCCCACCATGAAGCCCGAGATGTTCTGCAGGAACAGCAGCGGGATGCCGCGCTGGTCGCACAATTCGATGAAGTGCGCGCCCTTCTGGGCCGATTCGGAGAACAGGATCCCGTTGTTGGCGACGATCCCCACCGGGTGGCCGTGGATCCGGGCGAAGCCCGTCACCAGCGTCGTGCCGAACTCGGCCTTGAACTCCGAGAACCGGGACCCGTCCACGAGCCGGGCGATCACCTCGCGCACGTCGTACGGCGTCCGGGAATCCGCCGGCACCGCGCCGTAGAGACCCGCCGGGTCGTGGACCGGCTCCTCGGCGGGCTCGACCGCCCAGGGCAGCGGACCGCGCTCCGGCAGGGTGGAGACGATGTTACGGACGATCCGCAGCGCGTGCGCGTCGTCCTCCGCGAGGTGGTCGGTCACCCCGGAGGTGCGCGAGTGCACCTCGCCGCCGCCCAGCTCCTCGGCCGTCACCACCTCGCCGGTCGCCGCCTTCACCAGCGGCGGCCCGCCCAGGAAGATCGTGCCCTGCCCGCGGACGATGACGGCCTCGTCGCTCATCGCCGGCACATAGGCGCCGCCCGCCGTGCAGGAACCCAGCACCGCCGCGATCTGCGGGATGCCCGCGCCCGACATCCGGGCCTGGTTGTAGAAGATCCGGCCGAAGTGCTCCCGGTCGGGGAAGACCTCGTCCTGCATGGGCAGGAAGGCGCCGCCGGAGTCCACCAGGTACAGGCAGGGGAGCCGGTTCTCCAGCGCCACCTCCTGGGCGCGCAGGTGCTTCTTCACCGTCATCGGGTAGTACGTGCCGCCCTTGACCGTGGCGTCGTTGGCGACGACCACCACCTCGCGGCCCGAGACCCGCCCGATGCCCGCGATCACGCCCGCCGCCGGGGCCTGCCCCCCGTACAGCCCCTCGGCCGCCAGCGGAGCGAGCTCCAGGAACGGCGAACCGGGGTCGAGGAGGGTGTCCACCCGGTCCCGGGGCAGCAGCTTGCCGCGCGCGGTGTGCCGGGCGCGGGCCCGCTCGCCGCCGCCCAGCCGCGCCGCCGCGAGCCGCTCGCGCAGCCGCGCGGCGAGTTCGCGGTGCGCCGCCTCGTTGGCGCGCCAGGCGCCGGACGCCGGCTCGGCCGCGCCGGCCAGCACTGGTGCCTGCTGCATCTCCTCGAGCCCCCTTGCCCGGTCGATCTGTCCGGTCGACGGCCGCCCCGCCGCGCCCATCGCGACGTTAGTGACCGTTAACGCACGCCTCCAGGTTAACGAGCGCTAACGCTGCTGTCTAGAATGAATTCCCATGAGCACCGACGCCAACGCCGCCACCAATGCCGCCAGGCCGCCGGGCCGCAACCGCCGCGACCAGATCCTGCGCGAGGCCGCCCGCCTGTTCGCCGAGCGCGGCTTCCACGGCGTCGGCGTCGACGAGATAGGCGCCGCCGTGGGCATCAGCGGCCCCGGCCTCTACCGCCACTTCGCGGGCAAGGACGCGATGCTCGCCGAACTGCTGGTCGGCATCAGCGGCCGGCTGCTCACCGGTGGCAAGCGCCGCGTGAAGGAGATCCCAGGGCCGCCCGGCGCCGTGCTCGACTCGCTCATCGAGGGCCACATCGACTTCGCGCTCGACGACCGCCCGCTGATCACCCTCCACGACCGCGAGCTGGACCGGCTCCGCGACAGCGACCGCAAGCTTGTACGCCAACTCCAGCGGCAGTACGTGGAGTTGTGGGTCGGCGTCGTCCGCGAGGCCTATCCGGGGCTGGTCGAGAGCGAGGCCCGGGCCTCCGTCCACGCCGTCTTCGGCCTGCTGAACTCCACCCCCCACCTGGGCCGTCCCGGTTCGCTTCCCGGCCGCGCGGCCACCGCCGCTCTGCTGCACCGCCTGGCGCGTGGGGCCTTCGCCGCCGCGGCCGACTCCGGGCGGTAGGAATGCGGTAGTCCGGGTCTGGACAGAAGTGGTGACCCCGGGTAACTTTCGCTGAGCAAGCGCTTAGACGGCGGGGCAGGCGACAGTACGAGGAGGGCGCGCGGATGCGGCGCACGGTGTTCAACGAGGACCACGAGGCGTTCCGGGAGACCATCCGCGCCTTCATCGCCTCGGAGGTCGTGCCCGTGTACGACCAGTGGCTGGAGGCCGGCCAGGCCCCGCGCGAGTTCTACTACACCCTCGGTGAGCTGGGCGTCTTCGGTATCGAGGTGCCCGAGGAGTACGGCGGCGCGGGCGAGACCAGCTTCAAGTTCCAGGCCGTCATCACCGAAGAGGCCGCCCGCGCGGGCGTCAGTTTCGGCGGCAGTGGCGTGCACACCGGCCTGTGCCTGCCGTACCTCCTGGCCTACGCCACCGAGGAGCAGAAGAAGCGCTGGCTCCCGGACTTCGCCTCCGGCGCCATGATGACCGCCATCGCCATGACCGAGCCCGGCACCGGCTCCGACCTGGCGGGGATGAAGACCACCGCCAGGCTCTCCGAGGACGGCACGCACTACGTCCTCAACGGCGCCAAGACCTTCATCACCGGCGGGGTCCACGCCGACCGCGTCATCGTCTGCGCCCGCACCGCCCAGTCCACCCCCGAGGACCGCCGCGCCGGCATATCCCTGTTCGTCGTGGACGCCGGGAGCGAGGGCTACGCGGTCGGCCGCAAGCTGGAGAAGCTGGGCCTGAAGACCTCCGACACCGCCGAACTCTCCTTCACCGACGTCAAGGTGCCCGTCGAGGACCTCCTCGGAGAGGAGGGCAAGGGCTTCTCCTACCTCGGCCAGAACCTGCCCCAGGAGCGGCTGGCCATCGCCGTCGGCGCCTACGCGCAGGCCGCCGCCGCGATCCGCTTCACCCAGGAGTACGTCCAGGAGCGCACGGTCTTCGGCACGACCGTTGCCTCGTTCCAGAACACCAAGTTCGAACTGGCCGCCTGCAAGGCCGAGGTGGACGCCGCCCAGGCCGTGGTCGACCGGGCCCTGGACGCCCACGACGCGGGCGAGCTGACCGCCGCCGACGCCGCCTCCGCGAAGCTGTTCTGCACCGAGGTCGCCGCCCGCGTCATCGACAAGTGCCTCCAGCTGCACGGCGGTTACGGCTACATGATGGAGTACCCCATCGCCCGCCTGTACGCGGACAACCGCGTCAACCGCATCTACGGCGGCACCAGCGAGGTCATGAAGACCATCATCGCCAAGTCGATGGGTCTCTGAACCCCTTGAACGACCGGCCACTGCAGTCGCTCCTAGATCTGCTCGACCTCGAGCGGATCGAGGAGGACATCTTCCGCGGCGCCAGCAGGCCCGCCGTCATCCCCCGCGTCTTCGGCGGCCAGGTGGCCGCCCAGGCCCTGGTGGCGGCCGGGCGCACCGTCCCCGAGGACCGGACGGCGCACTCCCTGCACGCGTACTTCCTGCGGCCCGGGGACCCCGGCGCGCCGATCGTCTACACCGTCGACCGCATCCGCGACGGCCGGTCCTTCACCACCCGCCGTGTGGTCGCCGTCCAGCACGGGCAGCCGGTCTTCCACCTCTCCGCGTCCTTCCAGACCTTCGAAGAGGGTCTGGAGCACCAGGCGCCGATGCCGGACGCGCCCGACCCCGAAACCCTGCCCACGGCCGAGGAGATGCTGCCCCGGCACGCCCACCTCTTCCGGGACCCGGGTGTGGTGGACCGGATCCTGGAGGCGCGGGCCGCGGTCGACCTGCGGTACGTGGAACCGCCGCCTTATGTCACGGCGGGGAAGGGGCCGCGCGAGCCCCGCTCCCAGGTCTGGTTCCGCACGGCCGGCAAGCTCGCGGACGACCCGCTGCTGCACGTGTGCCTGGCCACGTACGTCTCCGACATGACGCTGCTCGACTCGGTGCTCCTGGCCCATGGCCGGGGCGGCTGGGCCATCGGGGACGTGGTCGGCGCCAGCCTGGACCACGCCATGTGGTTCCACCGGCCGTTCCGCGCCGACGAGTGGCTGCTGTACGACCAGGAGTCCCCCTCCGCCTCCGGCGGAAGGGGACTGGGCCAGGCGCGGATCTACACGGCGGACGGGCAGCTGGCGATCTCCGTCATCCAGGAGGGCGTGATCCGGGTCCCCAGGACCTGAATCCGCGCCGCCCGAATCCCCAGGACCCGAATCCCCAGGACCCGAATCCGCAGGACCTGAATCCGCCGCCACGCGCGCGTGGCCCCGGACCGAGCCCCGGAACCCGTCCCTAAGGCCGCGCCGTCAGACCCGCCGCCGCGATCACGTATGCGGTGAGCGGGTCGTAGTAGCGCGGGTCCACCACGTGGTCGTCCAGCGGGACCGCGACGGCCACCGTGCCCTCGGCCTCGCCGATGAACAGCGCCGGGTCGTTGCAGTCCGCGAACCCCACCGCGTCGATGCCGCGCTGCCCCGCGCGCCCCGCCCAGCCGTGGTCGGCCACCACCAGGTCCGGCAGCGGGCGGCCCTCCCGGGCCAGCCCGTCCAGGACCGCGGCCATCGGCTCGGGGGAGTGGGTGTGCCACAGCGTCGCGCCCCGCTCCAGGACGGCGACGTCGCAGAACTGGACGACGGCCCCGTCCTCGGCCCCCAGCCCCGCCGGGACCACCACGATCTCGCAGCCCGCGGCCCGCAGCGCCGCCGCGACGGACCGGTGCACGTCCAGCAGCCCGCCCGGGTGCCCGGTCGCGAACAGCACCCGCTGCCGGCCCTCGGCCGCCTTCCGCAGCACCGTCGCCATCCGGTCCAGGGCGTCCACGGTCAGCCGCGGGTCGATGGTGTCGTGGCCGGTCCGGTGGGCCGGGTCCGCGACGACCCCGCACCGCTCCGCCATCACGGCAAGCACGTCCGCCTCGTCCGTCCACCGGTCGCCCAGCTCCAGACCGAGCCAGAAATGGCGGTCGCCGGCCGCGAGCTTGCGGTAGTGGGAGAGGTTGTTGTCGCGGGGAGTGGCGACGTCGCCCGCGATACGCGTGCGCACCAGGTGGTCGATGAGGGCCGTTCGGCCGGGGGCGGGGCTGGGTATCGGCATGGCCTCATTGTGGCGTGATCCGGCTCCTGATGGACGTGGTGTCCAAATCAGGGGCCCGGCCTCCAGGAAACGTACATGTGCGGAAGGCGCGCCCCTGCCTACTCTCGAATCCGTATGCCCGTCCGCCCGTGCCCACGCGCGCGGGGACCGCGTACGTCCTGTCCCCGACCTCGTACCGAGAGGCAAGCCGCATGAGCACCGCGCCCCGTGAACCCGTCGGTCCCGTCGACTCGTCCCGCATCCCGCGCTACGCGGGGCCCGCGACCTTCGCGCGGCTGCCCCGGCTCGACGAGGTCGGTACCGCGGACGTCGCGGTGGTCGGCGTGCCCTTCGACGCCGGTGTCTCCTACCGGCCGGGCGCGCGCTTCGGGGGCAACGCGATCCGCGAGGCCTCCCGCCTGCTGCGGCCCTACAACCCGGCCCAGGACGCCTCGCCCTTCGCGCTGGCGCAGGTCGCGGACGCCGGCGACATCGCCGCGAACCCGTTCGACATCAACGAGGCCGTCGAGACGATCGAGGCCGCGGCAGACGACCTGCTCGCCACCGGGGCCCGCCTGATGACCCTCGGCGGCGACCACACCATCGCCCTGCCGCTGCTGCGCTCGATGGCCAAGAAGCACGGCCCCGTCGCGCTGCTGCACTTCGACGCGCACCTGGACACCTGGGACACCTACTTCGGTGCCGAGTACACCCATGGCACGCCGTTCCGCCGGGCCGTCGAGGAGGGCATCCTCGACACCGAGGCCCTCTCCCACGTCGGCACGCGCGGCCCGCTCTACGGCAAGAAGGACCTCGACGACGACGAGAAGATGGGCTTCGGCATCGTCACCTCCGCCGACGTCATGCGGCGCGGCGTGGACGAGGTGGCGGACCAGCTGCGCCAGCGCATCGGCGACCGGCCGCTGTACATCTCGATCGACATCGACGTGCTGGACCCGGCGCACGCCCCCGGCACCGGCACTCCCGAGGCGGGCGGCCTGACCTCCCGCGAGCTGCTGGAGATCCTGCGCGGGCTGGCCTCCTGCAACCTGGTCTCGGCCGACGTCGTCGAGGTCGCCCCGGCCTACGACCACGCCGAGATCACCTCCGTGGCCGCCTCCCACACCGCGTACGAACTCACCACGATCATGTCCCGCCAGATCCGGGCCGCGAAGGCCTAGGTCCTCGGCCCGACCGCCCGGCGCGACATATTGCGTACGCACCGCCGAAACAAAACCGGTGTGCCCGGACGTTCTTGATTCGTGGCGCCGCGGATACCCGGGGCGCCATGGGAGCGGAACACGGGGGCGACGGAGGCCAGTGGTGGGTACGAGCAGTGACGGCGGGAGCGAGCGGCAGGCGGGCTGGGCGCGACGGTTGACCGGGTACGCCTGGCGGTACCGGCGCCACGTCCTGCTCGCCCTCGGCTCCTCCCTCCTCGGCATGGCCGTCATGGCACTCGTACCGCTGGTCACACGGCTGATCATCGACGACGTGGTGGTCGCCAGGACCCGCGACCTCGCGCCCTGGGCGGCGCTCCTGGTCCTCGCCGCGGTCGTCGTCTACGCCCTGACGTTCGTCCGGCGCTACTACGGCGGCCGGCTCGCCCTCGACGTCCAGCACGACCTGCGGACCGAAATGTTCCGGTCGATCGGGAGGCTGGACGGCAGACGTCAGGACGAGCTCAGCACCGGCCAGGTCGTCGGCCGCGCCACCAGCGACCTCCAGCTCATCCAAGGCCTGCTCTTCATGCTGCCGATGATGATCGGCAACGTGCTGCTGTTCCTCATCTCGCTGGCCGTCATGGCCTGGCTCTCACCGCTGCTGACGGTCGTCGCGCTGGCCGTCGCCCCCGCCCTGTGGATCATCGCGCTGCGCAGCCGCAAGCGCCTGTTCCCCGCCACCTGGTACGCCCAGGGGCAGGCCGCCGCCGTGGCGGGCGTGGTGGACGGGGCCGTGACCGGCGTGCGCGTGGTCAAGGGCTTCGGCCAGGAGGAGCAGGAGACCGGCAAGCTCCGCGAGGTCGGCCGGCGGCTGTTCGCCGGACGGCTGCGGACCGTGCGCCTCAACTCCCGCTACACCCCGGCCCTCCAGGCCGTGCCCGCCCTCGGGCAGGTCGCGATGCTCGCGCTCGGCGGCTGGATGGCCACCCGCGGCCAGATCACGCTCGGCACCTTCGTCGCCTTCTCCACCTACCTCGCCCAACTGGTCGGCCCGGTCCGCATGCTGACCATGGTCCTCACCGTCGGGCAGCAGGCCCGTGCGGGTGTGGAGCGGGTCCTCGAACTCATCGACACCGAGCCCGTCATCAAGGAGCGGCCGGACGCGCACGAGCTGCCCGCCGACGCCCCGGCGACCGTCGAGTTCGACGCCGTGGCCTTCGGCTACGACGAGGACCGCCCGGTCCTGGACGGCTTCTCGCTGCGCCTCGAACCCGGCGAGACCGTCGCCGTCGTCGGCACCTCCGGCAGCGGCAAGTCCACGGTGTCCCTGCTGCTGCCGCGGTTCTACGACGTGACGGGCGGCGCCGTAAGGGTCGGCGGGCACGACGTACGGGACCTGACCCTGGGCTCCCTGCGTGCCGCCATCGGGCTCGTCCCCGAGGACAGCTTCCTGTTCTCGGACACCGTCCGCGCCAACATCGCGTACGGGATGCCGGACGCCACCGACGAGCAGATCCGGGCCGCCGCGCGCGCCGCCCAGGCCGACGGCTTCGTCTCCCGGCTCCCGGACGGCTACGACACCACGGTGGGCGAGCAGGGCCTGACCCTCTCCGGCGGCCAGCGCCAGCGCATCGCCCTGGCCCGGGCGATCCTCTCCGACCCGCGCCTGCTGCTCCTGGACGACGCGACCTCCGCGGTCGACGCGCGCGTGGAGCACGAGATCCACGAGGCGCTGCGCGGCGTCATGGCGGGCCGCACGACCCTGCTGATCGCCCACCGCCGCTCCACGCTGACCCTCGCCGACCGGATCGCGGTCCTGGACGGCGGACGGCTGGCGGACATCGGCACCCATGAGGAGCTCCAGGAGCGCTGCCCGCTCTACCGCAGGCTGCTGACGGACCCCGACGAACTGGGCGACGTGGAGCGCGACCCGGTCGCGGCCCTCGCCCAGGGCGACGGCGAAGGCGACCTCGACGAGCAGGCCTTCGACGAGCGGGCCTTCGATGCCTGCGGCCGGGTCCTGGACGCCGACATCGAGTACGAGGCCGAGATCGACTACGAGCCGGTCAACGCGCGCCGCCGCGTGGCCGACCAGGTCACGCCCGAACTGTGGGGGCTGGACGCCTCCGGCCGGAAGCCGCGCACCGGCTCCACCGCCTCCAGCGCCGACGCCGACATCGTCGCCCCCAAGAGCGGGACGGCTGCCCCGGCCGCCGGCCCCGGTATCGGCGCGGCGCTTGCGGGCATGCCCGCCACGCCGGAGCTGCTCGCCCAGGTCGCCGCGCTGCCGCCCGCGACGGACGCCCCCGACGTGGACGAGGCCCGGGCGGCCCGGCCCGAGCAGTCCTACGGACTGCGGCAGTTGCTGCGCGGCTTCGGCCGGCCGCTGCTGATCAGCCTGCTGCTCGTCTCCGTGGACGCGATCGCCGGGCTCCTGCTGCCGATCCTGATCCGCAACGGCATCGACGACGGAGTCCAGAAGCTCGCCCTGGGCGCGGTCTGGACAGCCTCCGCATTCGCCCTGCTCGTCGTCCTGGGCCAGTGGGCGGCCCAGACCGGGGAGATCCGGATGACCGGCCGCACCGGCGAGCGGGTCCTCTATGCCCTCCGCGTCAAGATCTTCGCGCAGCTCCAGCGGCTCGGACTCGACTTCTACGAGCGCGAGTTGACCGGCCGCATCATGACCCGGATGACCACGGACGTGGACGCGCTGTCCACCTTCCTCCAGACCGGCCTGGTCACCGCCCTCGTCTCGCTGCTGACCTTCTTCGGCATCCTGGTCGCGCTCATCGCCCTGGACGCCGGTCTGGCGCTGGTCGTCTTCGCGACCCTGCCGGTCCTCGCCGTGGGGACGGTCTTCTTCCGGCGCCGCAGCGTCCAGGCCTACGAGCTGGCGCGGGAGCGCATCAGCGCGGTCAACGCCGACCTCCAGGAGAGCGTGGCCGGGTTGCGGATCGTGCAGGCGTTCCGGCGCGAGCGCAGCGGGGCCGAGCGGTTCGCCGAGCGCAGCGACGCGTACCGCAGCGCGCGGGTGCGCGGCCAGTGGCTGATCTCGGTCTACTTCCCGTTCGTCCAGTTGCTGTCCTCCGTCGCCGCCGCGCTGGTGCTGATCGTGGGTGCGGGCCGGGTCGGGGAGGGGACGCTGACGGCGGGTGCGCTCGTGGCGTACCTGCTCTACATCGACCTGCTCTTCGCGCCCGTGCAGCAGCTGTCCCAGGTCTTCGACGGCTACCAGCAGGCGACCGTGTCGCTGGGCCGCATCCAGGAGCTGCTGCGGGAGCCGACGACGACCGCCCCGGCCGAACGCCCGCGTGCGGTGCGGTCGTTGCGCGGCGCCGTGACCTTCGACGGCGTCCACTTCCGCTACGGCGCCGCTGCCCAGGCCCTGGACGCGGACGCGGGCACGAAACCGGGCACGGAGGCCCTGTCCGGGATCGACCTGCACATCCCGGCGGGCCAGCGGGTCGCGTTCGTGGGCGAGACCGGCGCGGGCAAGTCGACCCTCGTCAAGCTCGTCGCCCGGTTCTACGACCCGACGCGGGGCGCCGTCCGCGTGGACGGCACCGACGTACGGGAGCTGGACCTGACCGGCTACCGGCACCGGCTGGGCGTCGTTCCTCAGGAGGCCTACCTCTTCCCGGGCACCGTCCGCGACGCCATCGCGTACGGCCGCCCCGGCGCCACCGACGCCGAGGTGGAGGCGGCAGCGCGGGCGGTCGGCGCGCACGCGATGGTGGCGTCGCTGGACGGCGGCTATCTGCACGAGGTCGCCGAGCGCGGCCGCAACCTCTCCGCCGGGCAGCGGCAGTTGATCGCCCTGGCCCGCGCCGAGCTGGTCGACCCGGACATCCTGCTCCTGGACGAGGCCACCGCGGCCCTCGACCTCGCCACCGAGGGCCTGGTCAACCAGGCCACGGACCGGCTGGCGGGGCGGCGTACGACGCTGGTGGTCGCCCACCGGCTGACGACCGCGGCCCGCGCCGACCGGGTGGTCGTGATGGACCGCGGCCGGGTCGTCGAGGACGGCACGCACGCCGAACTCCTCGCCGCCGGCGGGCAGTACGCGAAGCTGTGGCGCACGTTCGTCGGCGAGCCGGAGGCCGCGGCGGCGTGAGGCGGGCGCGCGGCGCGGTGACCGCCGAAACGTCACTGCGCCACGCGCCCGGAAGGACCGGTCCGGTCCGGTCCGCGAGAGCCCCGGTGGTCCGTGAGAGCCTCAGTCCGTCTTGTCCAGGAACCGCTCCAACGCCGCGATGACGTGCGACTTCCAGCCGCCGCCCATGATCCTGCGGGCCCGCTGGTGCAGTTCGTTGCCGGCCTCGAAGCCCTTCTGGACCAGGAACAGCCGGGTGCCCCGGCCCTCCGGCTCCAGGGTCCAGGTGACCGTCGAGACCATGTCGTTGCCGCGCTCCGGGTAGGCGTCCGCCCAGCTGAGCCGGAGCATCCGCTCCGGCTCATAGGCGAGCACCTCCGCCTGGACGGTGCCCGAGAAGTTGGTCGCGGGGACCGGAACGGCCTCCATGGTGTAGCGGTGTCCGACCTCCAGGCGGAAGTCGCCGGGCATCATCCACTGGGCGAGCAGGTCCGGTTCGGTCAGCGCCCGCCACACCGTGGTGGGCGGATGGGCCAGGAACTGGTCGACGTGGACCACGGTCGGATCCTCGTCCCCCTGCGGGGTGTTCAGCGCGTCGTCGGTCATCGGTCTTTCCGTTCCGTCTCGTTGCCGGTGTCGTCCATCTCGTCCAGCAGGTCCCGCAGGCCGGCCATGCGCTCACGCCAGAACCGCTCGTAGGGGCTGAGCCAGTCCCGCAGATCGCTCAGCGGACCGGCCTCCAGGCGGTAGAACCGCTGCCGCCCGGCCTTCCGCTCGCTCACCAGACCTGACTCCCGGAGCACCTTCAGGTGCTCCGAAAGGCTCGGGCGGCGCATGGCGAAGTGGTCCGCCAACTGCTGTACGGGTTGCGGCCCCTCCTCGCGGAGCAGCCGTAGAACTTCGCGCCGCACGGGGCTGGCCAGCGCGGCGAACACCTGGTCCTCAGGTGCCCGTTCTCCGGTCGCCTCGATCCGAGGCATGCCTGTCGAAGTCACACCCCCACTATAGGTAGGAGATTTCCTACCTGTCATCTGGATCATGACGAGCGGTCGGTTGGGCGGGAGGTTGGGGGC
>NZ_LIQY01000203.1 GCF_001418495.1 Streptomyces pathocidini
CGCCGAGCTCGGCGCGTACGGCGTGACGTTCCACGACGACGACCTGATCCCCTTCGGCGCCTCCGAGGCCGAGCGGGAGTCGCACGTCAAGCGCTTCCGCCAGGCCCTGGACGCCACCGGGGTGATCGTGCCGATGGCGACCACGAACCTGTTCACGCACTCGGTTTTCAAGGACGGCGCGTTCACCGCCAACGACCGCGACGTGCGCCGCTACGCCCTGCGCAAGACCATCCGCAACATCGACCTGGCCGCCGAGCTGGGCGCCGAGACCTATGTCGCCTGGGGCGGCCGGGAAGGCGCGGAGTCCGGCGCGGCCAAGGACGTGCGGGCGGCCCTGGACCGGATGAAGGAAGCCTTCGACATCCTCGGCGCGTACGTCACCGAGCAGGGCTACGACCTGCGCTTCGCCATCGAGCCCAAGCCGAACGAGCCGCGCGGCGACATCCTCCTGCCCACCGTCGGCCACGCGCTGGCGTTCATCGAGCGGCTGGAGCGCCCCGAGCTGTACGGCGTGAACCCGGAGGTCGGCCACGAGCAGATGGCCGGGCTCAACTTCCCGCACGGCATCGCTCAGGCGCTGTGGGCCGGCAAGCTGTTCCACATCGACCTCAACGGCCAGTCCGGCATCAAGTACGACCAGGACCTGCGTTTCGGCGCGGGCGACCTGCGCGCCGCGTTCTGGCTCGTCGACCTGCTGGAGTCCGCCGGCTACGCGGGCCCCCGGCACTTCGACTTCAAGCCGCCGCGCACCGAGGACTTCGACGGCGTCTGGGCCTCGGCAGCCGGTTGCATGCGCAACTACCTCATCCTCAAGGAGCGTTCGGCCGCCTTCCGAGCCGACCCGGCCGTGCGGGAGGCCCTGCGGGCCGCCCGGCTCGACCAGCTGGCGCAGCCGACGCTCGGCGAGGGCGAGTCGGTCGCGGGCCTGCTGGCCGACCGCACCGCGTTCGAGGAGTTCGACGTGGACGCGGCCGCCGCGCGCGGCATGGCCTTCGAGCAGCTCGACCAGCTCGCGATGGACCACCTGCTGGGCATCCAGGACTGATCCGGGGGCAGGGGGTCGATCCCCGGCCCCTTCCGGAGGGCGGGAAAGTGCCACGGCGCTTTCCCGCCCTCCTGCTCCGGTGCGCGACCCGGTTGTTCCCCTGTAGTTCATATGCATGGTCGAACTACCCCTTACCCGGCGGCCAGAGCACGCCGATCGTCCTCGCTCCGACCGCCGGGCGTTTCGGACGCTCTCGGCGGCCGCTGTCGCCATCACCCTGTCCTGCGGCCTCCTGCTCCCGGCCCCCGCCACCGCGTCCGCCTCCGCCCACGCGGCCAACTCCCCGGTCGGCGGCGCCAAGAAGGACGCCGCCGGAAAGACGTACGACATCACGCTCGTCACCGGACATGTCGCGCACTTCACCGACGGACCGGGGCGGCGTGACAACGTCACCGTCGACAGCCCGGACGGGGCGCCGGACGGCGGCATCCGGATCCAGCAGGCCGGCGACAGCGTCTACGTCATCCCGGACGAGGCCGTCTCCCTGCTGGCCGCGGGACGACTGGACCGGCGGCTGTTCGACGTCAAGTCCCTTGCCGAGATGGGCTACGACGACCGGCGCACCGGCGGCGTCCCCCTGATCGCCGGCTACTCCGCCAAGGCCGCGCGATCCGCGCCCGCGCCCGAGGGCGCGAGCGTGGTCCGCCGCCTGGAGAGCGTGCACGCCACCGCGCTGCGGGCGGAGAAGAACGACGTCCGCACGTTCTGGCGCGGCATCGCGCCGAGCGCGAAGGCCAAGACGCTCTCCGGCGGCATCGACAAGCTCTGGCTGGACGGGCGGGTCACGGCCGCGCTCAAGGACTCCGTTCCGCAGATCGGCGCCCACGAGGCCTGGGCGAAGGGGTACGACGGCAAGGGCGTCAAGGTCGCTGTCCTCGATACCGGCATCGACGTCAACCACCCCGACGTCAAGGACCGGATAGCGGGCACGAACAGCTTTGTGACCGGCGAGACGATCGCCGACAGGAACGGCCACGGCACACACGTCGCCTCCACCATCGCCGGCTCCGGCGCCCAGTCGGAAGGCGCCAACAAGGGCGTCGCCCCCGGCGCCGAACTGCTCGTCGGCAAGGTGCTCTCCGACGCGGGCGAGGGCCAGGACTCCTGGATCATCGACGGCATGGAGTGGGCGAAGGCCCAGGGTGCCGACGTGGTCTCCATGAGCCTCGGCTCACAGCAGTCGGACAGCGGCTCCGGCCCCATGTCCCAGGCCGTCAACCAGCTCTCCGCGAACGGTGGTCCGCTGTTCGTGATCGCCGCGGGCAACTCCTACGGCGCGGGCACTATCGGCTCGCCCGGCTCCGCCGCCGCCGCTCTCACCGTCGCCGCCGTCGACAAGTCCGACGGCCGTGCCGACTTCTCCAGCATGGGTCCCCTCCCCGGCTCGTACGGTCTGAAGCCGGACATCTCCGCGCCCGGTGTAGGGATCAACGCGGCCCGGTCGCAGGAAGTTCCCGGCGCCGAGGGCTGGTACCAGTCGATGGACGGCACCTCGATGGCCACCCCGCACGTCGCGGGCGCCGCCGCGCTCCTCAAGCAGCGCCACCCCGACTGGAGCGGCGACCGCGTCAAGGACGCGCTGATGAGCACGTCCAAGCGGCTCACTGCGTACACCCCGTACGAGATGGGCACCGGGCGGGTCGACGTGCCTGCTGCGCTGGACACCGCCATCGAGGCCACCGGCTCCGTCGAGACCGCCCGCTACGACTGGCCGCACGAGGCCTCCGACACCCCGGCCGAACGGAAGATCACCTACCGCAACACCGGTGACCGGCCCGTCACGCTGAACCTGGCGACGGACACCGACCAGGCCGCGTACTCCCTCTCCGCCTCCACCCTCACCGTCCCCGCGGGCGGCACGGCCGAGGCCGTCCTCGGCCTCGACCCGTCCAAGGTCCCGGCGGACACGACCTTCTCCGGCCAGGTGGTCGCCACCGACGCGGACACCGGCGAAACCGTCGCCCACACCGGCTTCGCGCTCGCCAAGGAGCGCGAGCTGTGGGACCTCACGATCCGGCTGCGCGACCGCGCCGGCAAGCCCGCCAAGGGCTATGTCGTGGTCGGCGAGAAGAACGACGAGTACCTCTTCCCGTACGAGGTCGACGGCGAGCGCACGCTGCGCCTGCCGCCCGGCACGTACACCTCGTGGACCTCGCTCGACGTCGAGGGCGACCGGCCCGACTCCCTCGGCACGGCTCAGCTGATGGAGCCCGAGACCCTGCTGAACAAGGACGCCACGGTCACGCTGGACGCGAGCAAGGCGCGCAGGGCGAGCGTCAGGGTGCCGCAGGAGACCGAGGAGCGGCAGGTCCACGTCGACTTCGCCCGCACCTCCGACAACGGCCGTGTCATCCGCGACGGTTACGTCGTGCCGCTGAAGTACGACAGCGTCTGGGTCAGCCCCACCAAGAAGGTCACCCAGGGCGACTTCAGCTACGTCACACGCTGGCGGCTCGGCGAGAAGAGCGTGGACGTCGAGGCCCGCGGCCGCGACATCGCCGCCCGCCAGCAGCTCGGCAGCGTGGTGGCCGACGGCAAGGACCGGCTGCGCGCGGTGTACGCGGGCAAGGGGGCGACCGCCGACTACAAGAAGGTGGACGCCCGGGGCAGGGCCGTGATCGTCGACCGCAGCGACGAAGTGCCGCCCGCTGAGCGGCTCGCCGCCGCCAAGGCCGCGGGCGCGAAGGCGCTGTTCGTGGCCAACGACACCGACGGCCGGCTTCTGGAGTCCTACCAGGACGGGTCGGGCGCCTCCGCGGGCATCATGGTGGTCTCGCTGATGCGCGAGGAGGGCCGGCGGTTGGCCGCTGAGGCCAAGCGCTCCCCGCTGACGCTGGACATCGAGCGGCGCGCACACCCGCGCTACGTCTACGACTTGGTGTCCCGCCACGACGGCACCGTCCCCGACCGGTCCCTGGCCTACACCCCCGACGTCAAGCGCGATCTGGCCAAGGTCGACGCCACCTTCTACGGCCACCGCAAGGTCAGTGGCGGCGGCTTCCGCCACTACGTGCCCGAGTGGGGCCCGAGCTTCGGCCTGGAGGAGCGGGAGTCCTACCCGTCCGAGCGCACCGACTACGTCACGCCGACGAGCGGTGGCGCCTTCTGGTACGAGAACCACTCGGTGCTCGACGCGACCGACGATCGCGTGCTGGAGCAGCGCGGCGGTATGGACCACCCCAAGGCGGGCCGGACCTACGCGACCCAGTGGTTTGCCCCCATCCAGCGCCCGCGCCTGGGTACCGGCTTCTGGGGACCGTTCCGGCAGCAGTACGACACCATGCAGTTCAACATCCCGATGTGGACGGACGCGGCGGAGGGCCACGCCGGCTCCATGCCCAGGGACGAGTACGACACCGGGAAGATCGCGCTCTACCAAGGGGACAAGCTCCTCAAGGAGGCCGACGGCCGCTCCAGTTGGGTCGGCGACCTCCCCAAGGAGAAGCTCCCCTACCGCCTGGTCCTGACCGGTTCGCGGGACGCGGACCTGTGGAAGTCCTCGATCCGTACGCGTACGGAGTGGGGCTTCGTCTCCGAGGTCCTGCCCGAGGACGGGCCGTTCCAGGAGGACCTGAGGCTGCTCCAGCTCGACTATGACGTCGACGTGGACACCGCGGGCGATGTCAGGGCCGGGAGCCGCACCGAGATCACCCTCGCCTCCGGCACCCAGGAGTGGCTGGAGGGCGGCCGCCGCCCGGCGGACAAGGCGACCCTCTCGGTCTCCTTCGACGACGGCAGGACCTGGAAGCCGGTCTCCCTGCGGGGTACGGGCGCCGGCCAGTGGAAGGCGACCGTCCAGACCCCGCACAAGAAGGGCGGTTCCGTCTCCCTGAAGGCCACGGCCGCGGACGGGAAGGGGCTGACGGTCAGCCAGGAGATCATCCGGGCCTTCGGCCTGAACTGATCAAGTCGGTTCCCCTGTACCGGCGCTCTCTCCGGAGCGGCGGAGTCTCAGAACGGCACGTCTTCCAGGACCGGCCCGTCTCCTTCAGAGGAGGCGGGCCGGTCCCCCGTCCTGGCACGTGCCGAGGTGTGTCCCCGGCGCAGCTGGAGAGGGCCCCTGTGGGGCCGGATGCAGCGCCGGGGATTCGGCCGTCGCCTCGGCCAGCCGCTCCCGGATCCGCTCGTGGGAACACTCCGCGGCGAGCCGCTCGGCGTCCTCTCGAAGCGTCAACGCCGCTCGTACCGGCATCCGTTCATGCCCGGGGGACAGGGCCTCGGCCAGCATCCGCCACGCCCGCCCGGCCGCGTCCTGGGCCAGGAACTCCAGCGCCCCGACGTCCAGCCCCGGGGCCCGGCCCGCCTCGCCGAGCAGCGGCGGGCGGCCCGGCTCGGAAGGAAGCGGCGGAGGCGCTGGTAGCGGTGCCACCAGCGTCTGCCCCGCGAACGCCTCCAGCGCGGACACGCCTTCCTCCGCCTCCTGCCCCGGCACTCCGTCCTCGACCGCGCCACGTGAACCACCGCCGCTCCGCGCCGCGTTCCGCACCTGCAGGTCCGCCAGCAGCTCCCGTTCCCCGCGCCCCCGCAGGAGCAGCAGCACGAAGGGATCCTGGTCGAGCAGGCGTGCCACCTGATGGCAGAGCGCCGCCGTGTGGCCGCAGTGGTCCCACTCGCCGCACGCGCACTCCGGTTCCAGGCCGCCGATCCCCGGTAGCAGTTCGACACCGGCCGCCGCCGCGTCCTCGACCAGGTCCGGCGGCATCTCGCGGTCGAGCAGCGCCGCGATGTGCCCGGCCTGCCCGGCCACGGTGTCCAGCAGCCGGTCCCAGTCGGGGTCCCCCAGTTCCTGGAGGAGCACGTCCGCGCGGTACGGCGTACCGTCGCGGTCCCGCACCACGGCGGTGATCCGGCCGGGCCGTACGGAGACGGCGCCGACCGCGCCCTCGCGCGCGTACCGCCGCCCCTTCCGGACCTGCTCCCCGTCCAACGCGGTGTCTTCCAGGGCCTGGAGCCAGGCCCGGCCCCACCAGGTCGCGGCGAGGGCGCGCCCGCGCGTCGGCGGCAGCGGGTCGAAGGTGCGCTCCATGGCCCGTTCCAGGTTGCGCTCCACCGCCCGCTCCGGCCAGTGCCCGCTCATCGCCCGCCCCCTCGGAGCTCGACGAGGTCCGCCAGCTCGGCGTCGGTCAGCTCGGTCAGCGCGGCCTCGCCGCTCCCCAGGACCGCGTCCGCCAACTTCCGCTTCCTGAGGAGCATGTCCGCGATCCGGTCCTCGATCGTCCCCTCGGTGACGATCCGGTGGACCTGCACCGGCTGCGTCTGGCCGATCCGGTAGGCCCGGTCCGTGGCCTGTGCCTCCACGGCCGGGTTCCACCACCGGTCGTAGTGCACGACGTGCCCCGCGCGCGTGAGGTTGAGGCCGGTGCCGGCGGCCTTCAACGACAGCAGGAAGACCGGCACTTCACCGCTCTGGAAACGGGTCACCATCTCCTCCCGGCGGGCCACGGGTGTGCCGCCGTGCAGGAGCTGGGAGGAGATGCCGCGCCGCTCGAGATGCCGCTCCAGAAGCCGTGCCATCGCCACGTACTGCGTGAACACGAGCACCGCGGCGTCCTCGGCCAGGATCGTGTCCAGGAGTTCGTCCAGCAGCTCCACCTTGCCGGAGCGGCCCGCGATGCGCGGCCGGTCCTCCTTGAGGTACTGGGCCGGGTGGTTGCAGATCTGCTTCAGGGAGGTCAAGAGCTTCACGACCAGCCCTCGCCGCTCGAAGCCGTCCGCGCCGGAGATCTCGGCGAGCGCCTCGCGCACCACCGCCTCGTAGAGACCGGCCTGTTCCTTGGTGAGCGCGACCGCCCGGTCCGTCTCGGTCTTCGGGGGCAGTTCGGGCGCGATCCCCGGATCGGACTTGCGGCGCCGCAGCAGGAACGGGCGCGCGAGCCGGGCCAGTCGCTCCGCCGCGGCCGGGTCGGCGCCGCCCTCGACGGCCTGCGCGTAGTGGCGGCGGAAGGAGCCGAGGGTGCCCAGCAGCCCCGGCGTGGTCCAGTCGAGGATCGCCCACAGCTCGGACAGGTTGTTCTCGACCGGGGTGCCGGTGAGCGCCACGCGCGCGTGGGCGCCGATCGTGCGCAGCGCCTTGGCGGTCGCCGAGAGCGGGTTCTTCACGTGCTGGGCCTCGTCGGCGACGACCATGCCCCAGGGCCCGGCCTCGGCCAGCCGCCGCGCGTCGAGCCGCATCGTGCCGTACGTGGTGAGCACGAACTCGCCGTCCGCCAGGCCCTCCAGGGCCCTCGCGGAGGCGTGGTAGCGGCGCACCGGAGTGCCCGGCGCGAACCGCTCGATCTCACGCTGCCAGTTGCCCATGAGCGAGGTCGGGCAGACGACGAGCGTCGGCCCGGCGGACGCCGGATCGCACTGCCGGTGCAGATGGAGCGCGATGAGCGTGACGGTCTTGCCCAGGCCCATGTCGTCGGCCAGGCAGCCGCCGAGGCCGAGCGAGGTCATGCGGTGCAGCCAGTCCAGGCCCCGGAGTTGGTAGTCGCGCAGCGTCGCGGCCAGCGCCGCGGGCTGCGGTACGGGGGCGGCCGCGGCCTCCGGGTCCCGGATCAGGTCGCGGAGCGCCGCCAGCGGGCCGCCGGCCTCCACCTGGATCCGCTCGCCGCCGACCTCGGTCGAGCCGGTGAGCGCCGCGTTCAGCGCGTCGATGGGCACGACCTTGCGGTCGCGTCGGGACCTTGCGCGGCGGGCCAGTTCGGGGTCGACGAGCACCCACTGGTCGCGCAGCCGCACGACCGGCCGGGACGCCTCGGCGAGCCGGTTCAGCTCCTGCCGGGTCAGGTCCTGTCCGCCGACCGCGAACCGCCAGTTGAAGGCCAGCAGGGCGTCGGGGGACATCAGGGACGGGAGATCTGATTCGGGTTTGCCCCGGCGTCCCGAGGCGCTGCGCCCTTGGGCATCGGGGTCCCCGGACGGGCCGATGACCGCCCGCGCGGTCAGCTCGCGGGCCAGCTCCCTGGGCCAGTGGATCTGTACGCCCGCGGCGTCGAGGTCCCTGGCCGCCTCGCCCAGGAGCGCGATGACCTCCTCATCGACCAGCTCGATCGCGTCCGGTACGGCGGCGGACAGGAGCGGGGACAGCGCCGGCCAGGCCTGCGCCGCCCGGCGCAGCGTGACCAGGGCGTCCATGCGGGCCCGCGGCCCGAAGTGCGCGGCGGCCCCGCTGGCTCCGGCGCCGGCACGCGCGCGTGCGCCCGCGCCGGGCCCGCCCGAGGTGGCCGCCCACACCTCCGTCGCGTCCGCGACCAGGGCGGGGTCGGTGAGGCTGTGCAGCTGCACCACGGCGCGGAACAGCGGCCCGCGTGCACCGTCGATGCCCTCCCCGTCCGACGCGTGCTCCACAAGCCCCGGCAGCTCGATCCGCAGCGACACCCGTACGCCGGCGTCGTGCCCGGCGGCCACGTCGGCAGGCCAGTCCCGCAGCTCCGGCACGCGCCGGGGCTCCGGGGCGGCGAACGGCGGAGCGCCGGCCGCGAGCGCGGCGGCGGGGGTGCGGGGCAGGCCGTCGGCCACCGCGTCGAGGAAGGCGCGCACGAGCCGCTCGGGATCCGGCAGTCGCGGCGGGTCGGTGCCGGGCAGCGGCACGGCATGGGCGGCGGGCGGCATCGCGGCGGCCAGCTCCCGGAGCCGCCGCAGGTCGTCGGGGCCGAGCGGGCCGGTGCGCCAGGCGTCGTGGTCGGTCGCTGTGAGCCCCGGCAACAGCCGCCCACGGGCGGCCAGTTGCAGGGCCAGCACTGCCACAGCGCCCCAGAAGACAGTGGCCGGGTCCCCCTTCGCTGCCCTCGCGCGCGTGAGCACGGGCACCGCGTCACGGACGGGCAGGGCCATGGCCGGCACGGTCCGCTCGACCACGCCGTCCCCGGAGGGGACGGCCACGGTCAGCTCCACCACGGAGCCGGGGCCCGAGGGCGGGTCGCCCTCGGGGCGCCAGAAGGCGACCCGGCCGGTGCGGGACGGGTCACCAGGCAGGAAGACGGCGGCGCAGCGGGCGAGTTCGGAGACCTGGGAGGGTGTTGCCGCGGGGAGCGTGGTCACAGCGCTGACGGATTCCTCAAATTTGACTAGTGAGAGCCGGAGTCGCCGAGGCTACCCCACCGGGCCGCCTGCCGTGCGCGGGAGAGCCGTGAGCCGTGTCACCGCCGCGCCGAAACGCCCCGGCTCCGAGTCCGCCCCGCCCAACGACCGGTATTCCCCAACACCCCACCCCGGTACGGGGGCTGGCCCCAGGAAGCATCCGGGTGGTGCCGCCATGGCTGGGCGGACCTCGATTTCCGTACGTTTCAACAGGTCAGCGCCCTGCGACCGCATCCAGCGGCGCCTCACACGAGCGGACCGGAGACCTCCATGCCCTCATCCCTCACCCCGATCGCCCCGCCCGCGCCCCCGGCCGCACCGCGGGCGGGCAGCGAGTTCACGCCGCTGCTGCGGCAGGTGAAGGAGCAGGGGCTGCTTGAACGCCGCACCGGCTGGTACGCGCTCGGCATCACCGCCAACCTCCTCGCGCTGACCGCCGTGGCCGCCGGGATGCTGCTCCTCGGCAACACCTGGTGGACCCTGCTCCTCGCCCTGCCCCTGGCCGTACTGTCGGCCCGTACCGCCTTCGTGGGCCACGACGCCGGACACGCGCAGATCGCCGGCAGCCGCCGGGCGAACCGGATCATCGGCCTGATCCACGGGAACCTGCTGCTCGGCATGAGCTACTCCTGGTGGAACGACAAGCACAACCGGCACCACGCCAACCCCAACCACGTCGAGAAGGACCCGGACGTCGGCGCGGGCGCGCTCGTCTGGACCCAGGAGCAGGCGGCGGGGCGCACGGGCTTCGCCCGCTGGCTCAGCCGCCACCAGGCCCGGCTGTTCTTCCCCATGCTCCTGCTGGAGGGCGTCGCCCTGAAGGTCAGCAGCCTCCAGGATCTCCGGCGGCAGGGGCCGCGCGAGCGCGCTGTCGAGGCCGGGCTCCTCGTGGCGCACATCATCGGATACAGCGCCCTGCTCCTGGCCGCCCTGCCGCTCGGCAAGGCCGTCGTCTTCGCGCTCGTCCACCACGCGCTCTGCGGCCTCCACCTCGGAATGGCCTTCGCGCCCAACCACAAGGGCATGGAGATGCCCGACCCGGACGGCGAGCCCTGGGGACACCTGCGCCGCCAGGTCCTGACCTCCCGCAACGTACGCGGCGGGCTCCTCACGGACTGGCTGCTCGGTGGGCTGAACTACCAGATCGAGCACCACCTCTTCCCGAGCATGCCCCGCCCCCACCTGCGCCTGGCCCAGCCGCTGGTCCGGCACCACTGCCGGGCGTTGGGGCTCCCGTATGCCGAGGCCGGGCCGATCGACTCGTACGGGCAGGCGCTGCGGCACATGCACGAGGTCGGCGCTCCACTCCGCGCGGAGTAAGACTGGAAGAGACGTGGGACACCGGCGCTGAGCGGCGTGAAGAAGCGCCGAAGAACCGGGCCGGCCGGGAACTGTCGCGGGCGCGTGCCCGTTCACTGAATGACTGCGGCGGTGTCGCCGCGAAGGAGGCGTCGAGATGTCGAACCGAGCCAAGGTCGCCGTCGGGGGAGTGGCGGTAGGAATAGCGCTGCTGTGGCTGCTGCCGTTCTGGGCGGCGCTGCTGGTCATGGTCGGCGTGCCCGCGGGCGCCTACCTGCTGCTCGACGAGAGCCAGCGGCGCAGACTGCGCCGGGTGAGCCGCAAGGAGCTGGGCCGCTGACCGGACACGCGCCGAGCGGAACGGTCGCGGCCGTCAGCCGCAGCGCGCGCCACGACTTCAGCAAGCCGAACCAGGACAGCATCCGGCTGCTCGCGGGCCTGGGCGTCGAGGGCGACGCGCACCTGGGAGTGACCGTGCAGCACCGCTCCCGCGTCGCCCAGGACCCGACGCAGCCGAACCTGCGCCAGGTCCACCTGATCCACGAGGAACTGTTCGCCGAGGTGGCCGCGGCGGGTCATGAGGTCACCCCGGGACAGCTGGGGGAGAACGTCACCACCCGCGGCATCGACCTGCTGGCGCTCCCGGTCGGCGCGCTGCTGCGCCTCGGCGGCGAAGCCGTGGTCGAGGTGACCGGGTTGCGCAACCCCTGCCTGCAGATCGACGCGTTCCAGAGCGGGCTGCTGAAGCGGGTCGTCGGGCGGGGCGAGGATGGCCGCCTCATCCGCAAGGCCGGAGTCATGGGCGTCGTGCTCGCGGGTGGGGAGGTGCGCCCCGGCGACCCCGTCGCCGTCGAGCTGCCGGCCGGGCCGCACCGGCCGCTGGAACGGGTCTGAGTCGCTCGGCCCTTACCGGGAAGGGCGGTTGACCCGGTCACTCGGAGGGCGGTTGACCCGGCCACACCCCCGCGTCGATCACGAACGCGTATACCTCCCATGGTCGTTGTGCCGATCTGTGCCCATCCGGTGAAGCGTGCTCACGCAGAGGGTTGACCCGGAGATCCAACCACCTTAGGTTCCGTGACGCGATCGGCGCCTTCCGGATGCCGGAAGTGCGCTGGGCCGCTGCCGTTCTGTCAGGGACCAGGAGGCACCGCCATGTTCCAGCCCGTACTCGACCCCTTGGGTGGCTCGCTGGCATGGTCGGCGCTCGTCGCCGCCACGCCCCTGCTCCTCTTCTTCGTCCTCCTCGGCGTCCTGCGGCTCAAGGCGCAGTGGGCCGCGCTGTCCGCCCTGGCAGCCTCCGTCGCCGTGGCGGTCCTCGCCTACGAGATGCCAGTGGGCCAGGCGCTCGACTCCGCCGTGCTGGGCGCGGTCTTCGGCCTCTTCCCGATCATGTGGATCGTCGTCAACGCGCTGTGGATCTACCAACTGACGGTCGACACCGGCCACTTCGAGGTGCTGCGCAGGTCCTTCAGCCGCCTCTCCGACGACCAGCGGCTCCAGGCCGTCATCGTGGCCTTCTGCTTCGGTGCGCTGCTGGAGGCGCTGGCCGGCTTCGGCGCGCCCGTTGCGATCAGCTCGGTGATGCTCATCGCACTCGGCTTCAAGCCCTTCAAGGCCGCGACCGTCGCCCTCGTCGCCAACACCGCCCCCGTGGCCTTCGGCGCCATGGGCACCCCGGTCATCACCCTGTCCCGGCTCACGGGTATCCCGCTGGAGGACATCTCCGCCACCGTCGGGCGGCAGACGCCGGTGCTGGCCACCGTCGTCCCCCTGCTGCTGGTCTATCTCGTCGACGGGCGCCGCGGCCTGAGGGAGACCTGGCTGCCGGCGCTGGCCTGCGGAGTCGCCTTCGCACTGGCCCAGTTCGCCTGCGCCAACTACATCTCCACCGAACTGACCGACGTCGTCGCCGCACTCGCCGCCGTCGGGGCCCTCGTCGTGGTCATGCGGGTGAGCCGGATCGGCGTGCCCGGCAGCGCCCGCGGCGGACTCCAGCCCCCGCCGGTCATCGCGGGCGGCAGAGAGGACGCCGACCCGGCCGACGTGGAGCGGGTGCGCGCCAAGGCCGAGGCCCACGCCCGGACCGGGAGCGACGACCGGCCTCGGCCCGATGACCGGCCCGGGGCCGGGGAAAGCGTCGACCGCGGCGCGACCGTCAAGGCGTACATCCCCTATGCCGTCATCATCGTGGTCTTCGCGATCAGCCAGCTCGGCCCCGTCAAGGATCTGCTGGCGAAGGGCTCGACCGCTTTCTCCTGGCCAGGGCTGGACGTCGCGGACCCGGTCACCGGGGAGCCGGCCGGCGCGACCACCTTCACCTTCAACTGGCTGCCCGCCACTGGCACCCTGCTGCTTCTCAGCGGCCTGATCACCGGCGCCGTGCTCTCCGTACGCCCCGGCGTCGCCCTCCGTACGTACGGCCGGACACTGCGCCAACTGCGGTGGGCCGTCCTGACCGTGGCGACCGTGCTCGCCCTCGCCTATGTGATGAACCTGTCCGGCCAGACCACCACGATCGGCCACTGGATCGCGGGTGCGGGCAGCGGGCTGGCCTTCCTGTCCCCGGTCCTCGGCTGGCTCGGCGTCGCCGTCAGCGGCTCCGACACCTCTGCCAACGCCCTGTTCGGCACCCTCCAGGTGGCGGCCGCCAAGAGCACCGGGCTCAGCCCGGAACTCCTGGCCTCCGCGAACAGTTCCGGCGGAGTCCTCGGCAAGATGCTCTCCCCGCAGAACCTGGCCATCGCCGCGGCCGCCACGGGCCTCGGCGGCCGGGAGGCCGAACTGCTGCGCAAGGTCGTGGGCTGGAGCCTGGCTCTGCTGCTGGTGATGTGCGTCCTGGTCTACCTGCAATCGACCCCGGTGCTGGAGTGGATGCTGCCGAACTGAGGGCGGTGCACGCCCGAACCACGCAGTCGAACACAGCGGGTCAGGCGGGCCGCACCGCCAGCTCGTCCAAGGCCTTGAGGAGGCCGGGCAGTTCGGGGCCCCGGCCCACCGTGAGGACCTCGCCCGGCTCCTCGTCGACCAGGACGAAGGCGATGTCGTCGGTCCGGGCCACCATGCTCCAGCCCGGGCCGTCGACCCGCAGCGTGCGGGCCTCCCCGGAGGCGAAGGCCGAGCGGATACGGCCGGGTGGCGGCGGGGAGTCCACGTAGCCGCGGGCCTCGCCGAGAACGCGCCGTACGGGGCTGTCCGCCGACCCGCCCTCCGAGCCACCGCCCGCGCCCTCACCGGGCTGTACGAACTCGATCTCCGCGTCCACCCGTTCGCGCCAGACGGCCCACTGCAGCGCGATCTCGTCCGCGCCCAGCCGCCGCTGCGCGGGACCCCACCTATCGGAGTCGGGCGGGCTCAGAGGGGGCCGCGCGGCGCCGGACTCCGGGTCCGGCGCGGGGTCGTGCGGCGCGGGGACGCCGGGCGCCGCCACGGCGACGGCCAGCGGCCAGCCCGGCAGGGCGGCGACCACGCTGTGCTCGCCGGGCGTGAGGTCGTACTCCATGCCGCAGTCCCAGGAGGCGATGGCGCAGGCGACGAGCGACACGTCGTCGGTTGCCACGGTCCACCGCACCCCGTTGCTGTCCTGCCCGAGCACGAGGCCGTACCCCTCCTCGTACGGCTCGAGTCCGAGGGCGGCGCACGCCTCCGGGTAGTCGTCGCCGAGGACGCTCGGGAACTGCGCGGGCGTGAGCAGCACCGCGGTGAGCACGAACAGCGCGTCCTCGGCGTCCTGGACTTCCCGGACGTCGTCCGTCGCGGACACGGGCACCTCCGAAGGTCGGCAGTGGGCGCACCCTAGCCAGTGCGCGCCCTCTCCGTCGAGAGCCCCGCGGCCACGAATCGGCACGTCAGGGCGGGGGTGCAGGGTCGGCTCCACGGGCGCCGAGCACCAGGAAGCGGGCGTCCGTATCCGTGTAGGAGAGCATCCGCCAGCCCGAACTCTCCAACAAGGGGCGAAGGTTGGGTTCCGCCCGCAGGTCATCGGGGGTGAGCCGCCGTTCCTGGCGGGCCGCGAGGGCGGCTCGGCCGATGGGGTGGAACAGCGCGAGACGTCCGCCGGGGCGCACAACCCGCGCCAGCTCGCGCAACCCCGCGCGCGGGTCCGGCAGATGGGATACGAGCCCGGCGGCGAACACCGCGTCCAGCGCGGCGTCCCGGAAGGGCAGTCGGGCGGCGTCCGCGACGGCGAGGAGCGCGTGGCGGTGCGTTCCGGCCCGGGCGGCGGCCCGCA
>NZ_LIQY01000204.1 GCF_001418495.1 Streptomyces pathocidini
GGGTGACCGGTGTCTCCTCGCTGGGCCCGGAGAGGTTGCCCGCGGCGTCCCGGGCGCGGACGGTGAACACGTAGGCGGTGGACGGCTTCAGCCCGGTGACGTCGGTCATGTACCGCGTGCCGGGCACCTCTTCGACCTTCGCGGCCCGGGCCTCGGTCGAGCCGCCCTGCGCGCCCCGCCGGTAGATCTCGTACTCCGCGACCTCGCCTCCGGCGAGGGGTCGGCTCCACATGACGTGCACCGAAGTCGCGCTGCCGGCCTGCACGGTGACCCCGATCGGGGCCGAAGGCCCCTCCGCGGCTCGGCCGCTCCCGCCGCAGCCGGTGAGGAGCAGCAGCCCGGCGGAGGCCGCCGCGACGAGCCCGGGAGTGCGTCTCACAGCCCCTGTCACAGCCCCTGCCTTCCCTCGGAGGGAATGGTCTGGACCATGTATGCCACAGTTGCCGATCGACAGCAAGAGCCGTGCAGCGCGGGGTTGTCGGCACCGCGGGGCCCGGGCGCGTCCGGCCGGATGCCGGACCCGCCCGGGCCCCATGGCGGGGTCAGCGGTCGAGGGCCGCCCTGCCGTACGGGACCAGGCGGACCGGGCCCACCAGGCCGTAGTTCTGGCGCTTGCCGCCGCCGAAGACCGGGGCGTTGGCGACCCGGAGGCGGTTCAGGAGGGTCGTCGCCACCTCCACCTCGATGGTGTTGGCGCCGCGGCGCAGGTACCCGCCGAGGTCGACCCGGGGCGTCAACTGGTCGGCCGGGGGCAGGTGGTGGCCGTTGACGGTGACGCGGTAGGTGTCGAAGACCTCGCCCAGGTCGAGGTACGCGCCGTGGCCGCCCGTCCAGGGCGCGTCGAGGCGGACGGTCGTCCGGTAGCGGCCGATGCCCGAGGTGTCCTGCAGCTCCGGGATCTCCGGCCAGGGCTTCAGCCCGTTCAGCGTCAGCTCGCGGCGCGGCTTCAGCGTGGCGCTCGGGCGGTCACCCGGCTGCCAGTCCTCGACCGTCAACTGCCAGTCCGCCAGCGGGATCGCGTCCGGCATGGCGCCGATCGAGGTCGCCACGGTCCGGCCGTCCTGGAGCGTCGTACGGTAGGTGCCCGCGCGCACGTCGCGCACCTCCAGGCGGTCGCCCTCGCCCCTGCGGACCTCCGCCGCCTCGCTGGCCTTCGCGTACGAGCGGGGTGCCGAGCCCCAGCGGCCCGGGCGGACCAGGGCCACGATCGTCGTGGCGCCCGGCTCCAGCGAGACGCGCAGCCGGATCCGGCCGTCCTCGGTGCGGGTGTAGAGCGGCAGCGGGGCGATCTTCCCGGTCCAGGCGTCGAGCGCGTACGGGACCGCGTCCGGCCGGCGGGCCGCCAGCGTCACGTCGTGGCTGATGGGCGTGCCGGTCGAACCCTTCTTGGTCACCGCGTCGTTGGCGAAGAAGTAGTAGTCCGCGTCCTGGTCGGCCCGGTGTGCGTGCACCAGCATCGAGGACTGCGCATACTCCACGTCTCGCCGGATGCCCAGGGCCGCGATGGCCTCCGGCACGTAGGGCCGGTCGGCGACCGTGCGGACCTTCTCCAGCGCCTGGAGTTCGGTCAGCAGCTTCCGCAGCCGCTCGTTGTCGCCGTCGGCCGGCAGGCCCGGCACATGGCCGTCCGACCAGTCCCCGATGATGATGACCGGCAGCCCCGCCTTCGCGTAGCCGATGAGCTTCTCGGCCACTTCGATCCGCAGGGTGCGCTCCTTGCCGCTGAGCACGTCGCCCTCGACGACCAGCGCCTTGAAGCCGGGCCCCTCGGGGGCCAGCCGCCCGTCCCGTACCCGGGCCGAGGGCAGGTCCAGGATCCGGGGGCTGAGGAAGAGGTGGGTCCAGCCGACGGGCACGCCCTCGGCGGTGAACCAGGGGGCGCCGAGCCCGGTCCCGGCGGGACCCTGCTGCCGCAGGATGCCGATGTCGGCCTTGTTGACGCCGGTCTGGAGGATCTGCTGCGTACGGCTCAAGTAGCCGGCGATGTCCCGGACATGGCTCCAGGTGGGCTGGCGCGGACCCCACGCCTCGCCGTATCCCGCGCCACCGCGGTACGGGGAGAAGGCGGCGAAGCCGGGCCAGGCCGCGCCGGGCGCCTCGGCGTAGGCGAAGCCGTGGAAGACGGCCTGGTTGACCCCGGCCGCGTACTGCGTGACGAGCTTCTTCAGCGACGCGTCCCAGGTGGTGGCGTAGGCGCCGCCCGCCGTCGCGGCCGCCTCGTTGGACAGGATGAGCTTGCCGCCCATGTCCCGGCCGCCCGCCAGGCAGCGGAAGTCGTCGGGGTTCTTGAAGCCGAGCGACTCGCCCTCGGAGATGTCGAGGACCGCGGCGGAGAAGACCGAGTCGGTGCCTGGGCCGTACGGCTGGACGCGCAGCTGGAGCCCGAGCCCGTGCGCCCACTTCTGGAGCGGCCGGAGGTGGTTCTCGACGTAGAGGTCGGTGAGGGTCTCGATGAAGTCGCGGCGTACGGCCTTGTCGATCTCGGGGCCGAAGGCGAAAACGGGGTCCTCGTCGCGCTCGACGACGGTCGGCAGGTACGGCAGCAGCGAGTAGCCCCTCCGCTTCTCGAACTCGGCCGCGAACCCCGGGGACCACAGCGTCTCGTCGGTCTCCAGCTCGATGGAGTCCTCGAAGAGGGCACCGCCCGTCTCGCGCAGCAGCGCGCGGATGCGGGGGTTGAGGATGTGGCGGTCCCAGAAGTCGGTGACCGCGCGGGTGCCGGCGGCGCTGAAGTGGTCGACGACGAAGCTCTGCGGCGAGGTGTGCGCCGGGCCCTCGGGCTCCTGGCCCGAGCCGCGCTCCCAGTACGCGATGACGAGCCAGGTTCCGCCGTCCCCGGGCGCGGTCCAGCGCAGTTCGCCGTCGGAGACCTTGTCGCTGATGTCGGTGACGGTGGCCAGGTCGAGCTGCGGGATCTCCGCGTCGGGGGAGGAGCTGTCGGCGACCCGTACGGCCTGGACGAGCATCAGCTCCTGCCGCGTCACGCCGGGGCCCGGCTCGGTGCCGCCCGCCGGGGGCGGGCCGGAGAAGGTCTGCCCGGAGGCGACCGCGGCGGAGCCGTGCGCCAGTTCCTTGGTGGCGGCCGGACTGTCGGGGGTGATGGAGGGGACGGCTGCGGGCCAGGCGGGCCCGAGGGTCAGATCGACGCTGACGTCGCGCTTGGCGGCCCGGCGCAGCGCGGTCTCGACCGCGGCGATCCAGGCGGGGGTCCCCCAGCCGTGGCGGACCGGGTCGATGGTGCCGATCCCGCTCATGCTGTGGGTGACGGCGGCGATCTCGACGCCGCCGAAGCCCGCCGCCGCGATCTGGTCGATCTCGCGCTCGATCTCGTCGGGGTCCACCAGGGCGTCGGGCCACCACCAGCGGAACTTGGGGCGGACCGCGGAGCCGGGGGCGGCGAAGGCGCGCGGGACGCCGCCCTGTACGCCGGTGGACGAGGCGGTCCCGCCGGCGGCCGCCTCGGCGGCCGTGCCCAGCGGCAGGGCCATGGCCGCGCCCGCCGCGGCTCCCATCTTCAGCAGCGCTCTCCGTCGCAGGCCCATGCCCGCCCCCTTGCCCGTGCACCACACCGTGCACTTGGTTGAACGATCGTTTTGAACGATTCAAGAAACCTGGCGGAAACATACGGCCGGAGGTCGCTTACGGCAAGAGGTGCGGCGATTTCCCTACCGTTAAGCATCTTGACGGGATGAGTCGCCGGGCCCACAGTTGCCGTCAACTCTGCGAAACGTTTCAACCGCGTTGCCCGAAGGAGCCTCTTCCCGATGCCTGAGAACCAGCTGACGCGGCGTCATTTCGTGGTGGGCGCAGGCGCGGTGGCCGCGTCCGCTCTGGCCGTGGAGGGCGCCCCGGCCGCCGCTGCCGCCACGGCGGACGCCCCCGCGGTCGTGCCCGCCGCCGTGCCGCGCCGCCCGGCACTGACCCCGGTGCCCCTGGCCGCGGTCAGGCTGCTCGACAGCCCGTTCCGGGCGAATATGCGCCGAACCTGCGCGTATCTGCTGGCGGTCGACCCCGACCGGCTCCTGCACACCTTCCGCGCCAACGTCGGCCTGCCCTCGACCGCCGAGCCCTGCGGCGGCTGGGAGGCGCCGGACGTGCTGCTGCGCGGCCACACCACCGGCCATCTGCTCTCCGGCCTGGCCTTCGCCCACGCGGGCACCGGCGATGAGGCGTACGCGGCCAAGGCCCGCGGGATCGTCGCCGCGCTCGCGGAGTGCCAGGCCGCCTCGCCCGCCGCCGGGTTCGCGCCCGGCTACCTCTCCGCCTTCCCCGAGCAGGTCTTCGACGACCTGGAGGCCGGGGGCAACCCCTGGGCGCCGTACTACACGATCCACAAGATCATGGCCGGGCTGCTCGACCAGTACGAACTCGGCGGCGACGACCGGGCGCTGGAGGTCGTGCGGGCCATGGCCGCCTGGGTGGAGGCGCGCACCGCCCGCCTGTCGTACGAGGCGATGCAGTCGGCGCTCAGGATCGAGTTCGGCGGCATGAACGACGTCCTCGCCCGGCTGCACCTGGCCACCGGCGACCCCGAACCGCTGCGCACCGCCCGCCGCTTCGACCACGAGGTGCTGTACGGGCCGCTGGCCGAGGGGCGCGACGAGCTGGCGGGCCGCCACGCCAACACCGAGATAGCCAAGATCGTCGGCACGATCCACCAGTACGAGGCCACCGGCGAGGAGCGCTACCGGCGCATCGCCGCGTCCTTCTGGGACACCGTCGTGCACCACCACTCGTACGTCATCGGCGGCAACTCCAACCTGGAGTTCTTCGGCCCGCCCGGCGAGATCGTCAGCCGGCTGTCCGAGGACACCTGCGAGAACTGCAACAGCTACAACATGCTCAAGCTCGGGCGGCAGCTGTTCCTGCACGACCCGGACTCGGCCGGCTACCTGGACCACTACGAGTGGACGCTGCTCAACCAGATGCTCGCCGAGCAGGACCCCGACTCCGCGCACGGCTACGTCACGTACTACACGGGCCTGTGGGCCGGTTCGCAGCGGCAGCCCAAGGGCGGGCTCGGCTCCGCGCCCGGCAGCTACAGCGGCGACTACGACAACTTCTCCTGCGACCACGGCACGGCGCTGGAGACGCAGACGAAGTTCGCGGACACCGTCTACGCGCACGACGGTTCCGGTGCGCTGTACGTGAACCTCTTCATCCCGTCCGAAGTGACCTGGAAACAAGGTGGGGTGAAACTCCGTCAGGAGACGGCCTGGCCTGAGTCCGGGCGCGTGCGGATCACCGTGACCGAGGGGGCGGGGCGGTTCGCGCTGAAGGTGCGGATGCCCGGCTGGATATCGGGGAAGGCCGCCGTACGCGTCGGTGGCCGCGCGGTCGCTGCCGACACCCGGCCCGGCCGCCGGGTGACCCTCGAACGGCACTGGCGCACCGGTGACACCGTCGAGATCACCCTGCCCATGGAGCTGACCCGCCGCCCCGCGCCCGACAACCCGCAGGTCCAGGCCCTCACCTATGGGCCGATGGTGCTGGCGAGCGTCCACGGCGAGACCGAGTCGCCGACCATCCCCGCCCTCGACCCGGACTCCGTACGCCAAGTGCCGGGCAAGCAGCTGGAGTTCACCGCCACAGCCGAGGGGGAGCGCGTGCCGGTGCTGCCGTTCCACCGCGTGCACCACCAGCGCTACAACGTCTACTTCGCCGTCGAGCCGCGCCCCCGCCCGGCGCGCGAGCTGGCCCGCTTCGCCCTGGACGAGGGGAGCGGGACCACCGCGGCCGACACCACCCGCACGTTCCCCGACGCGACCCTGGCCGGGGGCGCCCGGTGGGGCGCGGGCCGGGCGGCGGGGCAGAGCGCGGTCGAACTGGACGGCGTGAACGGCCATGTGGCGCTCCCGCCCCAGCTGATCACCGGTCTTGCCGAGCTGACCGTCAGCGCCTGGGTGCGGGTGGACACGCTCGCCAACTCGGCCCGCGTCTTCGATCTCGGCTTCCACAAGAGCACCTATGTCTTCCTCACCGCCCGCACCGGCTCCGGCAAGGCCCGCGCCGCGCTGAAGATCGCCGGTATGGCCGGCGAGGACGTCATCGACGCGGCCGGACCGCTCCCGGAGGGCCGCTGGGCCCACGTCGCGCTGACCCTCGCGGGCGGCGGCGACGGGCGTACGGGCGGGGGCAAGGGAGTGCTGTACGTGGACGGCGCCGAGGTCGGGCGCAACGACGCGCTGGTGG